>CALZGT010000143.1 GCA_945787235.1 uncultured Prevotellaceae bacterium | reverse complement strand
TTCTGTTCCTGCTGCTGGTAGGTATATTCCCCCGTGATGGTCCACCCCTTCAACGGTTTGGCGATGGAGCGGAGCGTGATGCGCGGTGTACTCTTCTGGCTGTGGTCGGCCGGCTGGTAGAGACAGCCGTTGAGGGGAGAGTCGATGAGGAGGTCTTCAGTACTTCCCACGACCTCAGCAGGCATGTAGCCCTCGGGGTACCAGACGGGGAGCCGCGTGGAATAGACGTCGCGGAACACAGACTGGATGCTGGAGTTGCTCTGCTGGGTGTAGAAGACGGTAGCCTCCTGCGTGAACCACTTGTTGACATCGGCAGAGAGGAAGGCATTGAGCGTCTTGCGCGTCATGGCATCCTTGCTGCTGGCCATAGGGCCGTTCTCATGGCTGTAGTTGCCCGAGAGGCGGTAGCGCAGGTGGTCGGTACCTCCCGACACGGAGATGCGGTGGTTGTTCAGCACACCTGTCTCCAGAGCATTGCCCAGCACGTCACTCTCCTTGAGGAAATAGACCGCCCCGTCCGCATCCTTGAAGATGCCGTTGCCGTAGGCACCCTCCAGCGTTCCCTGACGGTACTGCCCGAGGAGTTCGCGCCACCGACTGATGTCACCGTTGCCAGCCCAGTACTTGGCACTGTAGCCAGCCTCCTCATAGGCATCTAGATACTGGTTGAGCGAAGCATATTCCGGGCGCGAGACACGATGCTCGAAACCCAAGTTGAAGCTGTAGTCCAGCTGGAAAGCCTGCTTGCCCTTGGGGTGCTTGGTAGTGATGAGGATGACACCCCCGGCGGCACGTGCTCCGTAGATGGCCGAAGAGGCCGCATCCTTGAGCACCGTCACGCTCTCTATGTCATCGGGGTTGAGGGCATTGATGTCTCCCTCGGCATTGTCGATGAGGATGAGAGGCGAGCCACCGTTGAGACTCAGCGTACCGCGGATGTTGAACGACTTGGGCTGACCGGGACTTGAACCGCCCGAAACGGTCAGGCCGGGAATGAATCCCTGCAGGGCAGCCCCTACGCTGGTAATGGGACGGTCGCCCAGCACCTCCTTCATGTTGACCTGCTGCACCGCTCCAGTCAGGTTGACCTTCTTGCTCTGGCTGAATCCTACCACCACCACCTCATTGAGGCTTAGGCTGTCGTCCTCGATCGTTTCGGCAGGACGCTGGGCAGTCACTGTCAAGGCCACCGTGGAAAGCATTGCTGCTGTCAGTATTCTCTGTTTTCTTTTCATAATTAATACATAATGTATTGTCAGAATCAGTTGGACTCCAGCTTCTCCCCCTTGCGAAGAGGCCGGATGGCAACTTTACCCCCCCCTGATGAGGCAGGCAGGTCGGCGGCCTTCTTCAGCCTCAAGCAGAATCTGGAGCCCTTGCCAATGGTACTTTCTATACGGATGCTTCCCTGCATGCTCTCGGCCAGTTGCAGACAGAGGGTGAGTCCGAGTCCGGCTCCCGCAGAGTGGGTGTCCATCTTGTAGAACTTCTCGAAGAGATGCTGCTGGTGCTCCTCCGAGATGCCTATGCCCGTGTCCTTGACATAGAGCAGCATCCAGGTACCGTCCTCAGCCTCTTCCGTTTCCCATCCCAGGGTGATGCTTCCCTGCTCAGTGAACTTAATAGCATTGTTCATCAGATTGCTCATGATCTGAAGCACGGCAGATCGGTTGGTCATCACCACGGCATCCTCGCCGCAGTGGTAAAACAGTTTCAGGGATTCGGGCACGATGACGGTGTGCATGTAATAGACCTCGTCCATGAGTTCCCGTACGCTCTTTCGCGAGAGTTCCAGTGCGAACTTTTCCCCCTTGCGTTCGGAGTAGTTCATCACGTCATCCAGGAGTCTGAGCAACTGTTCCTTGCTCTCGTTGATATAGTGGCTGAAGGCCAATCGCTCCTCGTCTGAGAGTTCGCCGTACTGCTTCACCAGGATGTCGGCAAATCCCACGATGGAGTTCAGCGGACTACGTATCTCATGGCTCATAGCCGCCAGGAAACTCTCCTTCACGCTGGTCTCCTCGGCCAGTCGGTAAGCCTCCTGACGTATGCGCCGGGCCTCGTTTGCCTCATCGTTGAAGAGAACGTATCCCAAACAGTGCTGTTCGCCTTGTGCATTGCGGACATGGTTGACATAGCAGACAAAGGCATGTGTATGCCCCGTGGCAGGGATGGTGGCCACCACCTCCACAACGGTCCGCCGCTTGTGGATGTCATTCAGAGCCTGCTCCAGTTCGGCAGCCCCCTCCGTGATGGCCTGCAGCAGCGAGGCGATTGGCACGCGGCGGTTGGGAATCTCACAGTCCCTGACAAACTCCTCACTGAACTGAACGACGCCGCCAGGCAGCATTTCCCAACTGAAGGAACGTGTGGCAGCCAACAGCCTTCCCATCTGCTTCATGTCACGCTCGGCCTTGTGCCCCAGGTCCAGCAGCGCCCTGTGCATCTTACGGCTTCGGTAAGCCAGGAAGAGGGGAAGAAAGACGGCCAGAAGGAAGAGTACCACGAGAAGGGTGGGTTTCCAGTAGGTATAGACCAGGTGGTTGAAGCGACTCCTGTCCTTCCAGGGCAGGTTGACGAAGTGAACATCCCCGGGGAGTTCATCGGCATAGGAGAACATGCGCCTGGCCACGCGCCAGTCAATCCAGTATTTCTTCTCCAGCACCTGCCAGGGTATGGTGGAGGCTTTGCGGCCGGCCAGCAGTTCGTCGGCGATGGGATGTACCGCCTTGGCCATGTCTTCCCACGACACCATGTAGCCGCCCACGCAGACGTTGAGGGCACTCTGTAGGGGGAGGTTGAAGAAGCGGGGTGAATTGGCAAAGTAGATGCCGAGGTTGTGCCTCAGGGATTTGTCGATGTAGATGTCGTCCTTGAGGCGCAGGAAGGTGGAGTGGTTGTTCCACACCTTCAGGATGCCAGGGATGCGGAAATGTGCGTTGTAGGCAGTGTCGGCCAGCACACCCAATGTGTGTTCCATGTTGATGGGAATGAAAGTGCTTCGCTTCTGGTCACGGAGTTCCGGCAGTATGAGGTGATCATAACTCTCGTGCTGCAGGTTGGTGATGTAGCGGGCCGTGTCCCGCCCCATCTCCTCCATGATGCACTGGCGCAGTTTTTCGTCCAGGAAAGTACTGTCCAGTCCGGTGATAATCCACGAGGGACGTCCCAGCTGCCGGATGAAATCAACGTTCTTCTTCGGCTCGGGCTTAGCCTCCAGCACCACGAAATTCCTGCGTCTGGCCAGGCGGCCCTTCCACTCGGGGTACGTCACGTGGGCACAGATGACGGGTATCTCGCGGAGCCAGGGGTGGTCGCAGAGTACACCCGTCTGGGCGGTGAGGTCGCCCATGAGGACGATGAGGTCGGGACGATTTGTCATGGCATTGAACTGGCGGACGAACGCCCCGGACTGGTCCTCGAAGTATTTGTTGAATTGTAAACGATCGTAGGGAGCATCCACACCGGGACGGAAATTCAGCCAGTAGTGCAGGGTATCACCGAACTCTTCCTCAAACGCCCTTTGGACCACGATGGCCGTCTGGTCGGTCAAGGGGAAGTCAAAGAGCACCAGGATGTGCTTTCGCGGACCGCTGTACTCCTGCTCCTTCCGGCAGGTGCTCAGGACGAGCAGGGCCAGGAGCAGTACGGTGATGCGTGTTATGTTCCTTGTCTTCTTCATCATGGCTTGAATGTTAGGGTGAATGTGGAACCTTTCGAAGGCTGGCTCTCCACCTGAATGCTTCCTCCCATCTTCTCCATATAGGTACGGCTGATATAGAGCCCGAGTCCACAGCCACGGCTAAAACTGTTGACCTTGAAGAAATAATCGAAAAGCATGGGGAAATAGCGTTCCTGGATGCCGATGCCTTCATCGCGCACCCACAGTTGCGCACCGCCAGCCTCCAGGGCACGGAACCCGACCTCTATGTGACTTCCCTCGGCAGAGAAGAGGGAAGCATTGAGAAGCAGGTTGTCCATTACGGTGGCCACCATGGCAGGGTCGGCGCTGACCCAAAGGTTCTCTCCTCCGGACTGTATGCCGAGGGTATTGTGGCGGTACTGTATTTCTGTGTGGACAGCCTTCCATTTCTTTGGGTTGAGGAGGCTCTTCACGCTGCACTTCCGGCACGAGGCGTTGACGTGGGTATTCTTCATGAGCGTCACCTGCAGGATGTCGTCGATCATCTTGGTCAATGCGGCCGCGTTGCTCTCTATGATGCCGCCGAAAGTCTCCAGCTCTTCCTTCTCCAGGATGATGCCAGGGCGAGCCAGCTCCGTGGAGAATCCCACGATGGCATGCAGGGGGGTACGTATCTCATGGTTCATGGACGCGATAAATCCCTCACGCGTGCGTGCCTCCATCATAATGCGGTTGGCCTCATGGGCTTGTTCCTCCACGAGTTTGGCCTGATCGATGTTCCGCACAATGCCGCTCCGCCTTATCTGGGCACCATCGCCCTCCACCTTCATGCGCAATTCATACCAGTGTGCCTGCTGTCCGTCGATGCAGCCCCTGAACTCCATCTGGTAGAGTCCCTCCGTGTTTCGGTCGAAGAAAGCCTGGAGACACTCCCTCCACTGGGGTTCCACCTGTATGCGTTCCAACAGCGCACCTTCCTGGCTCTCGTCCCACATCATGGCATCGTTGGCCTCCATGGCCAGTCCCAGAAGCTGCTCGGCATAGATGGCCTGACGCGCCTTCTCATTCATGGTCTGGCGATTGCGGTATTGGAGCAGGATGCTGCGTGCGGAATAGTAGGCAGAGAAAACCACCAGCACCAAAAAGAGGAAGATGGCCAGGGCATAGAACACGACGTACAGGGTGGGATGGTAGTCACGGAAGGTTGTGTGGTAAAGGTTCACGCCCTCAGGCATCTGCTCCACGCTGACGCCCAGCGGGCGCATCAGATTCCAGTTGACATGACGAGCCGGTGTATGGAGGAGACGTCCTATGGAGTCGGCCTTCTCGCCCTCCAGTAGCCGTCTGCCAGCCGTCACGGCCTCACGGAGGAGGATATCGGCAGAGGTGAAATAGCCGCCTATGCAACTGTCGTTGATAAGAAAATCATGGGCTATGGTCGTATAGTAGGCACCCAGGTTAGGCCCCTCGGTAAGCGAGCGCGACACCTCGTCGTGCTTTGTCTGTAGGAAACGAAGATAAGACTTCTGGCGGTAGAATATCCAATTGATCGGATGCCAGTCCACGTGGATGTTGATGCCCGGATCCTTGAAGGACTGGGCACAGATGCTCTTCGCTCCCTCACGATTCTTGCGGAGACAGAGGCTGTCGGGTACATAATGCTCCATGCAGTTGAGGTAACGGGCGGTGTCGAGCCGGTGCATCTGTTTCACTATATCACCAGCCAAGATGGAGTCCATCCACACAGCCTTCGTGTCAAGGAGGGTGGCAAAGCGGTGGGAGGGCTCCTTCTGCCGGGGATTGCAGAAGGGGAAGAAATCTTCCAGAAAGGCGGAAAAGTCGAGAGCCTCCTGGAGCATCAGGGTATCATGAATCTCCACAATCTGCTTGCGGGGCAGGTCAAGACGCTCCAATATGGCGTACTGCCGCTCCATAAAAGCGGAGTCACGCAGGCCGTAACAGACCATGGGAATGGTGGTGAGCAGGGAGTCGGGGGTAAGAATCAGGAGCCACATGGGGTAGTCGCCATGGGCCATGATGAGGTCGGGACGCTTGCCCTGCTCGTCGAGCTCATGCACGCGGCGGGCTATCAGCCGCTTCTGCTCGTTCTCGTAGGTATAGCCCAGCATACCGTAGTAGGGATGCAGTTCTGCCTCTATGCCCTGACGTTCAAACTCCTCGGCCATCATGCGGGTCCAGGAGGCGTAGGCAGGGTCAGTCTCGTCGGTAGCCCACATCACCAGCACGTGCTTCTTCCGCCGGGAGGTGTCCCCGCTACAGCAGGTAAGCCCCCAGAGGGTACTGAGAGCCAAGAGGACAGAGAGGATGAAACGG
>CALZGT010000142.1 GCA_945787235.1 uncultured Prevotellaceae bacterium | reverse complement strand
TGTAAGTTAACTCGGTCACGTAGCTCGCTACGCTCCCTCTTCAACTTACAATTTGAACTCAAAAATAATTCCAAAATCTGACAAAGCGAATTTATAGAACCCACCTAGAGTTATTCCAAAACCAGGTAGGTGATGAAGGCGATGTAGCAGAGGAACATCACGATGCCTTCTATCCTGTTGATACTGGTCTTCGTGGCGGTAAAGAGCCACACGAGCAGGCCGCTGGCCACGAGGGCGGAGAGCTGCACGAGGCTGATGTCGGAAACCTCCATGGGACGAACCAGCGAGCAGACACCCAGGACGAAGAAGATGTTGAACACACAGCTGCCCACCACGTTGCCGATGGCCATACCGCTCATGCCCTTGCGGGCGGCTATGAGGCTGGCCACAAACTCGGGTAGGGAGGTGCCTCCGGCCAGAATGGTCAGGCCGATGATTGTCTCGCTCACGCCCAGCTGGCGCGCTATGCTGGTGCCGCTCTCCACCAGCATCTCACCGCCGCCGATGAGGCAGACAAATCCCACCAGGAGCCAGAGCAGGGTCTTCGGGAGACTCATCTCCTTCACGGAACTGTCTTCGGGTGCCTTGTGCTTGGCGATGCTGAAGGTGTAGGAGAGGAAGATGAGAAAGAACATCATCATCACGCCTCCGTCGGCACGCGTCAGGACGTCCTCACTGGTGGAACCCAGCAGCACGTCCTTGCTCAGCAGCAACAGCACCAGGGAGGCCAGGATGGTCAGGGGGATGTCCTTCCACACCGTGGCCTTCGTGGCCTGCAGCGGGGTGATGAAGGCCACCGCTCCCACGATGAAGAGGATGTTGAAGAGGTTGCTGCCTACGATGTTGCCCGCCGACATGCCGCCACTGCCCTGGATGGAGGAGAAGAGGCTCACGCTGAACTCGGGCAGACTGCTGCCCATGGCTACTACGGTCAGACCGATGACTGTGTCACTCACTTTCAGGCGGCGGGCCAGGGAAGCGGCACCGTCAGTCAATTTGTCGGCACCCCACAGGATGAGGGCGGCGCCGCAGAGAAGAAGCAAAATATCTATTACCATGATGCAAAATTATAAAATTGCTGGCAATAAAATGGCATTCTCGGGCAATTTTCTGCTTTTTTTCTGCTTTATGGAGGCGGAATCACAAATAAATTGCGTAACTTTGCATTAAAATATGAAAGAAATGAAAAAAATCATTCTTCCTGCAGCCTTTGCGGCTGTGGTGCTCATGGCTGGCTCCTGCACGGGATGTCAGGAGAGAAAGGCAGAGGTGGCCGTTGATTCCATGCTCGTGGTCAAGGACACGGTGACTGTCACGCAGAAGGATAGCACCGTCTGGGGGCATCTGGGCGAGGACACTTCCATGAATGTATGTCAGTTCGTCACTGACGAGGGGGATACCATCTTCCTGCTCCGCCATGCCGAGAATGGTGAGTTTTCACAAATCCTGGGAAGCACGGAGGTGGACAGAGACCGCTATGCCGTCACCATCGGTACGGACGGGGAGGAACCCTACATCCGAATCTTGGTCAACACGACGCAGCTCATGGGCGTGTGGAAAAACAAGGAGGATGAGTTGGCTCTCTATGCCGACGGACATGCCGAAGGTCGCCTGACGAAATACACGAAGTGGCAGATGATGAACGGCAGACTCGTGCTCTCAGGAAAGACTTCTACGGAGTATGGGGAGACGGACCGCATTGACACGATGACACTCACGTGGCTCGACCGGGATTCGCTCAAGTTCATCACCCCGCAGCACGTCGAGATGGCTTACGGACGATAGAAACGCAGCCGAAATCGTTAAGGTACGTTAAACAACCACGGCGTTTCTTGTTTTTTCGGACAGAAAACTTTCATATTCAAACTTTATTGAGTAATTTTGCATTAATTTAAAATAAGTAATAGATAAATTATGAAGATTAAGTTTCTTTTATTGGCTGCATCGATGGGACTGGCGGCAAATAATGCCATGGCTCAGTTTGAGGGCAGTGACCTGAATTCACGTATCGAGTATTCACTGAAGAAGGCTGGTGTACCCGAGGCAGAACTGGCTGACAGCATCATGTACACGATTTCCTATGCCAAGGGCTTCCAGGATGCTTGTGCCGAGCAGAAGTACAAGGATGCCTATTTCAACTGGAAGGTGCTCTACCGCACGGCTCCTTTCGCACAGAAGAACCTTTATACGGGTTATGCTCCCTACATGCTCCTCATGCTCACGCAGCAGGAACCTGACGTGGAGAAGAAGGCCATGTACTACAACGATATGATGGATATGTTTGAGCAGCGTCTCGTGCGTCTCGACTCTATCAACTCTTACTTCACCGAAAAGGAGCGCAGCACGCGTGGTGACGTGCTGGCTGAGCGGGCCAACTACTACGGCTGGATATGTGCTGACCCCACGCTGGCTGGTAAGGTTGGCTATACGTTCGAGAAGGGTTATAAGTACTACGCTGATGCCATCAAGGAAATCAAGGAGAATGGTGGTCGCGAATTGGACGGCACGGCACTCTTCAGCTTCATCTACTACTCTGACCTGTATTTCAAGCAGAATCCCGCCCACCGCGAGCAGTATCTCCAGGACTACCTGGATGCCAAGGATGCCTGCGAGAAGATGCTGCAGCTGGCCAAGGAGGCTGAGGCTGACGGCAACGAGCAGAAGGCCCAGCAGTTGGTGGCCAAGTACGACGACCCTCTCTCCAAGATTGAGGCTACCTTTGCTGCCAGTGGATGCGCCAACCGTGAGCAGCTCATCCCGCTCTATGAGAAGAACATCGAGGCAAAGAAGACTGACCTGGCTTACCTGCGTTCTGCCATGACGCTCATGGCCAATGCTGACTGTGATGACAGCGACATCTACTTCAAGGCGGCTGAATATGCCTACAACATCGAACCGACCTTCGAGTCGGCCATCGGTATGGGACAGTCTGAGTCCAAGAAGGGCAACATGAACAAGATGGTCGAGTACTACAACAAGGCACTCGAACTCTGCAACAGCGATGCCAACAAGGGTAAGATCTGCCTCCAGATAGCCAGCGGTCTGCGCAAGAGCCAGCAATATACGGGTGCCCTCGCATACCTCGACAAGGCCAAGAACTACAATGCCGACCTGGCCGGAAAGGCTGCCCTCCAGCAGGCCAACGTCTATACGCTCCTGGGGCAGTACGACCAGGCTATCACCAGCGCACGCGAGGCCAGTCAGGCAGACATCACCCTGGGTGGTGTGGCTACGCGTCTCATCGCTGCCATCAACAACGCTAAGGCCAATGCGGCTGCCAACGCCCGCGCCAAGGCTGAGTACGAGAAATACATGGCCAAGAAGAAGGCTGAGGCTGACTTCTGGTCAGGTAAGTAATATATCGCTTGAATTTTTTTTGTTGACGCAAGGGGTACACCGCAATAAGTGGTGTGCCCCTTGTCTTGTCATGAGGGGCGGGGAGAGAAAGAGAAACTCTCTGAAGGCTTCTTTTTTCTGATTTTTTATCCTCACAGAGAGATATATTTCATTTTTTTTGCGTAAATTTGCATCCTGAAAAACAATCAGCACGAAGCATGGCAACGAGCACACGAAAAAAGAGCAACATCAAGGTGGTGGAGGTACCACAGGTGGACAGTTACGGACACAGACAGCCGCAGAATCTCGACATGGAGAATGCGGTCGTCGGAGCCGTCATGATAGAGCAGGATGCCTATGGCATGGTGAGCGAAATTCTCAAGCCAGAGTCATTCTATGACCACCGCAACCAACTTATATATAAGGCAGTACAAAACTTGTCCCTACAGCAGAAACCCGTTGATATGCTTTCCGTCACGGACTACCTGGAGCAACAGGGAGAACTGGAGGAGGCGGGTGGCCCTGCCAATATCGTGGCACTGGCCAACGGCGTCACCAGTTCTGCACACATCGTCTATCATGCCAAGGTCGTACAGCAGAAATACCTGGCCAGACAGATGATCACCTTTGCCAGCACCGTCCTGACCAAGGCCTTTGACCAGACGCAGGACGTGGCGGACTTGCTCAACGAGGCAGAGATGTCTATCTTCAACCTCTCGCAGAACAACATGAAGAAGTCGGCACAGCAGATCAATCCCTACATCCGTGAGGTGATGGACATGATTTCCAAGGCGGCTTCGCGTACGGATGGTCTCAGCGGACTGAGCAGCGGATTTGAGGGTATCGACAAGATGACGAGCGGCTGGCAGAACAGTGACTTGGTCATCATCGCCGCACGTCCGGCCATGGGTAAGACGGCTTTCGTGCTGAGCATGATGAAGAAGATGGCCATCGACATGCGCCAACCCATCGCCATGTTCTCGCTGGAAATGTCGAACGCACAGCTCGTGAGGCGTCTCATGGGTAATGTGTGCGAGATAAGTGGAGAGAAATTGAGGAACGGACAGCTCAAACCCAATGAGTGGGCACAGCTGGATGCCAGGGTGCAGACCATGAATGATGCGCCTGTCTATCTGGATGATACGAGCGGTCTGAGCATCTTCGAACTGCGTACCAAGGCCAGGCGTCTGGTCCGTGAGCATGACGTGAAGATGATCATGATTGACTACCTGCAGCTCATGACGGCCAGCGGAGCGAATTTCAACAGCCGACAGGAGGAGGTTAGCATCATCAGCCGAAGCCTCAAGGGACTGGCCAAGGAACTCGACATTCCCATCGTGGCACTGAGCCAGCTGAACCGTGGTGTGGAGAACCGTGAGGGTAACGAGGGGAAGCGGCCGCAGTTGAGCGACTTGCGCGAGTCGGGTGCCATCGAGCAGGATGCAGATATCGTGTGCTTCATCCACCGCCCTGAGTATTACGGCATCACGCTCGACGAGAACAACCGCGACATGCGTGGCATGGCGGAGTTCATCATTGCCAAGCATCGTAATGGTGCTACGGGCATCGTCAAGATGAAATTCCGACATGAGTTTGCGCGTTTCGAGGACTTGCACGAGACGCAGTATGTGCCTGTGCCCCAAGGCGAGGTCACCATATCGGCCCATGCGGATGGTTTTCAGCCTGCCTTCTCTCCCGAGGACAATCCCTTTGCACCCGGACCCGTGGGCGGACCCGACGAGGATGCACCCTTCTGATTTTGTGACAACTTGCTTTTTGTGCTAATTTCCACAGGGCAAGTTGTTTTTTATCTGCCAAAAAATCAGGTGTTATTTGGCAGACTCAAAAAAAAGTAGTAATTTTGTGCCGAAATTTGATTAATCAACTTTATAAGATGAATATATCGTACAAATGGTTGCGCGAATATGTCGATTTCGACATGACGGCGCAAGAAGTGGCCGATGCACTGACGAGTGCGGGTCTGGAGGTAGATAGTGTAGAAGAGGTGCAAAGCATCAAGGGCGGTCTCGAGGGTATCGTGGTCGGTGAGGTGCTTACGTGCGAGCCTCACCCCAACAGCGACCACATGCACGTGACAACGGTCAATCTGGGACAGGGTGAACCTGTGCAGATTGTGTGCGGAGCTCCCAATGTGGCGGCAGGACAGAAGGTCATGGTGGCTACCCTGGGCTGCAAACTCTATGATGGGGATGAGTGTTTTACCATCAAAAAGAGCAAACTGCGTGGCATCGAGAGTAATGGAATGATTTGTGCCGAGGATGAAATCGGAGTGGGAACAAGCCACGACGGCATCATCGTGCTGCCCGAGGATACTGAGGTGGGATTGCCCGCAGCGCGTTACTACAACCTGGAGAGCGACTTTGTCATCGAAGTGGATATCACTCCCAACCGCGCGGATGCGTGCAGCCATTATGGTGTGGCACGTGACCTCTATGCTTACCTCGTCCAGAACGGTAAGCAGACGGCACTGCATCGACCCGACGTGGAGGCTTTCCGGGTGGATAACCACGAACTGCCCATCGACATCGAGGTGCTGGCCACAGAGGCTTGTCCGCGCTACTGTGCCGTGAGTCTCAGAAATTGTGAGGTGAAGGAGAGCCCCAAGTGGCTCCAGAATCGTCTCTCGGTCATCGGTCTCAGGCC
>CALZGT010000141.1 GCA_945787235.1 uncultured Prevotellaceae bacterium | reverse complement strand
TACCGCGTACAGTATGCCGTGAGTACAGAAGGACCGACCGGGCCGTACGAGTACAAGGGGTGCATCCTCAAGACCAATGCCGACGGTACCATCCACGGACCTGGGCACCACTCCATCCTCAAGGAGGGAGATGCCTATTACATCGTCTATCACCGTCACAACAATCCACATTCGGTACATGGTTTCAACCGCCAGCTGTGCATCGACAGAATGGAGTTTGATGAGAAGGGTGACATCCAACCTGTCCAGCCCACTCACAGTGGGGTGCTGCCAGACGCACTCTGCCGGAAGAAAGCAAAGCACACTGCCAGGAACCTGGCCTTCGGAGCCAAGGTGACGGCTTCTTCGGTACTGAGCAAGGATTTCCGGGCTGAATATGCCGTGGATGACAATAACGGCACGCTGTGGCGGCCTGCCAACAACCAGGGAGCAGCCTGGCTCCAGTTGGATTTGGGCAAGGTGTTGCAGTTCAACCAGGTATGGCTGCAGTTCGAATACCCCACGTTCTTCTACCAGTACAAGGTGGAAACCTCTGTGGATGGCCATGCGTGGCAAATCTTTGCCGACAGGACAGACAACCGCAAGGCGGGCTCACCCATGATAGAGAAGGCAGAGGCTAAGGCGCGCTATCTGCGCATCACCATCACGGACACGCAGAAGAACGGGCATTTCGGTGCGCTGTGGAACGTGATGGTCTATGATGCTACCAAAAAGAACAACCCGGAGGCTCTGCTCCCCGAGGTGGAGGGCATGGACATGACGGCTGTGGAGAAGGGTTACCCCAACCTCTACCGCAAGGACGTGGAGACAGAAGAGCGTAAGGCATATCCTGAGGGACTGGTATGCAGCATCGATGCCGCTGACCCTGCGACACTCCAGCCTTTCGAGGGAGGTGAGGAACTGATTCGCGAGGTGGTACAAGGCAAGTGGGGACTTTACTTCGATGGGACAACGGTGCTGCGGAGCCGCTATGACTGCCCGAAGAATTTCACCTACAACGCAGCCTTCACCCTCTCTGCCTGGATACTCAATCCCACTGCCGGACCGGCGGAGTGCATAGCGAGCATCACGCCCCAGACGGGAGACCTCACCGCCCTGCAGTTCCAGAACGGACGTGACAGAACTACCGGACTGATGAACCACGCCGGTTCTTTCGAGAGCATCGGATGTCCGGACGAGGTAGCCCGGGGAGAAGGGAAATGGCAACACTGGACGGTGACCTACGACGGGTGGCATGAGCGTGTCTATCAGAATGGACAACTCCTCCACGAGAAGAACAACTTCCTCATGCTGCGACCTTCAGGTCCCATTACCCTGGGAGCAGGCCCACGTCACGAGAATCCTTTTACCGGCTACATACATTCGTTGAAACTCTATGACCGGGGGTTGAGTGACAAGGAGGTAAAGGCAGAGTTTGCACGGCCTTCGGACACCACGGAACGTGCCACGCTTGACCTGGATGCCTTGCGCCTGAAGTCAGAGAGCATAGGACCAGGGCTCGTACGCCTGACACTCACCGATGCCCAGGGAATCCCAGTCCGTACAGGACGACTGAATTTCCTCTCGGGTATCTTCACACAGACGGAGGGACAGCCCTTGTCTGTCACTGTACAGGATGACGAGGGCCACAGCAGACTCATGACCTATGAACCTGTGGAAAAGAAGCTGCTGGATGGATACAGCATCGTACAAAAAACTGAAAGCATCCGACTGGAATCGCAGGACTGCAACCTGGACCGCGACCCGTCACACAACGGACCGATGCGTCTGGAGGAGGTGGAGGGTGACTTCCTCATGCAGGTGCGCATCTCGGACATCATGGGCAGCAGCCGGCACAGCACACCGGGCTACAACGAGGGAGGACTCGTCATCGTCGGGGAGGAAGAGGGGGACAAGAGCCAGAACCTGGTGCACCTGGGTGTCTTCCCCAACTACAACTGCGGCAACATGCTCACCACGGTGAGCCGCCGTGGACGACCACAGTACCCCAACCAGCAGGGATGGGACTATGACCCCTGGTTACAACTACAGCGCAAGGGAAACCTCATCCATGCACGCACCTCCAAGGATGGTGTCTGCTGGAAAGAGATGCCGGGAAGCCCCGTGGAGGCTTCGCTCCTGGGAAAGGGCAGACTGAAAGCCGGAATCTACCAGACCACCTACAGTGCCAACAAGGCTTGGGTAGAGTTCTCGGACTTCCTCCTCTACAAGAGCCAGGAGGTGACCCTTTCGCCTCCCTCGGGCAAGGCCATCTATATTCCGAAAGACTTGGCAGACAATGACTTCACCTGTAAGGATGCAAGGTACAGTTACGCACGTATGGCATGCACGGAGGACATCGTGGTGTTCTGGGAGAAACCCTTCGGGGATGACCCTGCCCAGGCTCCTGACCTGGAAGGCCAATCCATGAAGGTGGACATAGAGAACCTGCTGAAACGTACGCAGGGATTCTACGATTACTATAAAGATAAGCTGAAATTCATCCTCCCCGGGTCCAATGCGGACAAATACCGCATGATGGTTATGCTGAACTACTCCACGGAGGGCACTGCCTACGGAGGTGACTATGATGGAGTGATTGGTGCTCTGTGGGTGACTCCCAACCGTCTGCAAGACCCCAAGCTGAACTGCATAGCACACGAACTGGGGCACTCTTTCCAAAGCCAGATAAGCTGCGACAAGCAAGGAGTGGCATGGGGAGGTGGCGGCATCTTTGAGATGACTTCACAATGGATGCTTTGGCAGGTCAACCCACAATGGACGACAGACGAGAACTATCACTGGCAGACCTTCATCAGGCAGCACAACTTGCCTTTCCTGGCGGGAGCCAATATCTACTGTTCTCCCTACGTCCTGGAGTATTGGGCCATGAAGCATGGGGTGACGGTCATGGCAGACCTCTTCCGGGCAGGACGCCGGGGAGAAAATCCGGCCATCACCTATATGCGCCTCTTCCAACTGTCGCTGGAAGAGATGAACGAAGAGATGACAGACTGTTACAGCCGCCTCCTCACGTTTGACTTCCCGCGTGTGAAGAACAGTCACCGAGGCTTTGCCGGACAGTTGACAACAACCATGGAAAAAGGGGGGCAGAGGGAGGCATCTACCCTCTTCACTCCGCTGGCTGCCTACCAGCCTGGGACATGGGGCTTCAATATCATTGACCTGAGCAGCCTGGGGGTTCCCACAGCTACTACCTTGGGCTTCGAGGGACTGAACCATGAGAGCAATGCTACATATTGTACGCGCCTCGTCACCGTGAAGGACGGGGTGCCTCACTATGGTAGCATCCAAAAAGGCCACAAAGCAGAACTGCAACTTCCACGCGCAGATGAGGGTAAGGCTTACCTTGTCGTGGTGGGGTGTCCAAGACTGACCTACAAGGCAGAGGGGAGGAAAGCTCCTGCAGAAACCACGCACTATCCCTACCGTCTTTCATTGCGGTAAGTGAAATGAAAAGTTGAGAGGTTATAGGTTATGGGTTATGGGTTATAGGTTATCGAAGGGGTTATGGTTGGCTTGAGGCTGCATTCGGGTTATAGGTCATGGCTGCTCAATCGTGGACGAGAACTATAACCCGAAGACAACAGGACATGCACTCTAACCCCTTCGATAACCTATAACCCATAACCCATAACCTATAACCCATAACCTCAATTATGAATTATGAACAATTTTTGCTTCTTTATTGGTTTTTTACAAAGAAAATGCGTACCTTTGACCTGCGGTCTTAGGTACTCTCGCTCGGAAAATCTTAAATAAATTTGGTTTTTCACTCGCTTTTTTGTACCTTTGACCTGCGGTCTTAGGTACTCTCGCTCGGAAATTCTCAAATAAATTTGGATTTTCACTCGCTTATTCGTACCTTTGCATCCATTCAACCAGATGTGGGATTTCAGTCCCACACAGAATGACCTAACCTAAAACAAAACAATAATGAAGAAGAACTTTATCTACGCGCTGCTCATGGCCTTTTCCATGCAGGCTCAGGCGCAAGAGGTGACCTTCTTCACTCCGCGCACGGTGCGTGTGGTGAAGCAGGCTCCCGACACCAGCAAGGACACTGGACTCTCGCTCGTTGTGACGGCTCAACCCGACAAGGTCAAGGTAACCACCAAGACCGTGGGGGATGTGACCACCTACACCACCAGCCAACTGACACTGAAGGTTGACAGGGCATCCCAGACGGTCACCTTCCTCGACAACAAGGGCAACGTGCTCATGAAAGAGGGCGGATGCCAGTTTGAGGCCATCCCACAAGGACCCGACAAAGGACGCTACAAGGTGGCACAGACCTTTGCCATCGGAGAGGACGAACCCATATATGGACTGGGACTGCTGCAGAACGGCAAGATGTCACAGCGTGGAGAGAAGCGGCTCATGATGCAGTCTAACCTGGAGGACTATGCCCACTTCTGGCAGAGTATCAAGGGATATGGAGTCTATTGGGACAACTACTCCCCTACCCACATTGACGACAACAAAAAGGGACTGAGCCTGGAGAGCCAGGTGGGCACCAAGGTCGATTACTACTTCATGTACGGGGGAAATGCCGATGGGGTCATCAAGGAGATGCGCTCGCTGACAGGCCAATGCCCCATGCTGCCCCTGTGGACTTATGGTTTCCACCAGAGCCGGGAGCGCTACAAGACGAGCCGGGAACTGCTCGAGGTGGTCGATACGTACCGGAAGACAGGGGTACCCTTCGACGGTATCATACAGGACTGGCAGTACTGGGGCAACAACTACCTGTGGAATGCCATGGAGTTCCTCAATGAGGATTTCCGAGACTACCGCAAGATGATTGACCATGTACACGGACTGGGGAAGCACATCAGCATCAGCATATGGGCAAGTTTCGGACCTCATACAAAGGCTTTCCGCGAACTCAAGGAAAAGGGACTGCTCTATAGTTTCGAGACGTGGCCCCAGAGCGGTCTGCCCGACTGGCCACCCCGCATGGACTATCCCAGCGGCGTACGGGTTTATGACCCTTACTGCCAGGAGGCACGCGACATCTACTGGAAGAACCTGAAACGACTGAAGGACGCAGGCATAGATGCCTGGTGGATGGACTCTACGGATCCTGACCACCACAGTTACAAGGAGAGTGACCTGGACGAAGTACGTCCCATCACCGATCCTGCAACGGGCAAGGATTTCATGGGGTCGTACCGATCCGTGCGCAATGCCTTCCCTCTGTGTACCGTGCAGGGCATCTACGACAAGCAGCGTGCCGAGGATCCCGACCACCGTGTCTTCATCCTCACACGCAGCTACTTTGCGGGACAGCAGCGCACGGGTGCCAACACCTGGAGCGGTGACGTGGGTTCGTCGTGGGACAGTTTCCGCAAGCAGGTGCCCATCTGTCTGAACTATACGCTTACGGGCAACCCCAACGTGAATACCGACCTGGGAGGTTTCTTTGCCAATGCTTACAACCGTTCTTCTAGCGACAACTCGGCCACACGCAATCCTCTCTACCAGGAACTTTACGTGCGGTGGATGCAGTTCGGTACTTTCTGCCCCATGATGCGCAGTCATGGCACGGAGGTCTATCGCGAGATATACTACTACGGCAAACCGGGTGAGGCTGTCTATGATGCCCTGCTGGAGTCCATCAAGCTCCGCTACCGCATCATGCCCTACATCTACAGCCAGAGCTGGCAGGTAAGCCGTCATGATGACAGTTTCATGCGTGCCCTCATGATGGACTTCCCGGAGGACAAGAATGTATGGGACAACAACAGGGAATATATGTTCGGACCCGCCTTCCTCGTATGCCCCGTAGTCAACGCGCTCTATACGCCTGAGACGGCCAATACCACCGATCCCATATCGGGTTGGGACAACAACAAGCGCAGCCTCTTCCAGGAGGGATTCACCGTGGACTGGAACCAGCGCAAGACCTATGATGTCTATCTGCCTGCCTTTACCCACAAGGGGGGCAAAGAGGGTGTGTGGTATGACTTCCATACAGGGGAACGCTACGCTGCGGGACAAGAGACTTCCGTGGAGGCTCCTATAGGACGTATGCCGCTCTTCGTACGCAGCGGAAGCATCGTGCCCCTCTGCATGAAGGAGGTGGACCATGCTGATGTGGCCGACTGGAAA
>CALZGT010000140.1 GCA_945787235.1 uncultured Prevotellaceae bacterium | reverse complement strand
GAGAGCAATGTCAAGCTTGAATATTGCCAGGGCGCGGAGGAGGAAGACGAAGTCAAACCTTACGAAGAAAGATGCCGAAGAGAGGGTAAAAGACCATAAAGGTTAAGATGCAGCATACCACGATGCTTTGCAGCAGTGTGAGTGACTCCCTCTCAGTCACAGGATTGGACGACATTGGATATGGACAGGACGATGCCACAAGCCTGGAAGCCGATACGAGAAAAGAAAATGGATGGGGAACAGGCTGGTGATTGGCAATTGACAACAGACATTTGATAATTAACAATCAATTAATTTTGCCTTTCCATTTTTTATCCGTACCTTTGCCCCACAACAGACAACAACAGACAACAACAGACAACAACAAACAAGAAGACGATGAAAAGACACATCATATTATCTGCCTTACTCCTGTGCTGCAACGTGCTCCCGGCACAGAAGGCAACGCGCTACACCACCACCCAGGAGGTAACCTGGCAGGAGAGCCGCAGCTCACTCAGCAGGAAGGCTGAGGGAAAGACACTGCTGACCCTCAACGGAGGGGAGCAGGGAACAGAGTTCCGGGGATGGGGCACCACGTTCAACGAGCTGGACTGGGATGCCTTCAACCTGCTGACACGCGAGGAACAGGATGAACTCATGCGGCGCATCTATGCGCCCGACGGTGACCTGCGCTTCACGCTGGGACGCGTGTCGATGAACGCCAATGACTATGCGCGTGCCTGGTACAGCTGCAGCGAGGTGCCTGGCGACTTCGAACTGCGCCACTTCAACATACTGCACGACCTGCAGAACATCATCCCCCTGGCACGTGCCGCCCAGAAATATTGTCCGGGACTGGAACTCTTCATGAGTCCGTGGTCACCCCCCACCTGGATGAAGATCAACCACGACTACCCCGTGCAGCCTGCCCCCACGAACAAGATGGATGCGCGGCAGGCCTACCTCCTCTTCATGGATGACGGGCGCGACCGCGACCCCGACGAGATGAAGCTGCTGGGCGACCGAAACGGAGTCTTCCCCAAGCGGCTTGCCTCGCAAGACTTCTTCATCCAGGACCCTCGTTACCTGCAGGCATACGCCGACATGTTCTGCCGCTTCATAGACCTCTACAAGGAACAGGGACTGCCCATCACGAAGGTGATGTACCAGAACGAGGCGTATTCCTACACGCCCTACCCCGGATGTGCCTGGACGGCCGAAGGCACGCTGCGCTTCAACAACGAGTACCTGGCTCCCACGCTGCAGCGCAAACACCCTGAGGTGGAACTTTGGATAGGCACCATCAACACCAACCGCCTGGACTACGTACAGAAGATCCTGGACGACAAGACGCTGCAGCAGAATGTCAAGGGCATCGGTACGCAGTGGGAATGCCGCAACAACCTGCCGCAACTGCGCGAGCGTTACCCCCAGCTCCGCGTGATGTGTTCGGAGAGCGAGTGTGGCAACGGACAGATGGACTGGCGGGCTGCCGAGCATACCTTCTGGCTCCTGAGCGACAACCTGGGACATGGGGTGGATGAGTACTACAACTGGAACTTCATCCTCACGGACCAGGGGCAGTCGGCCTGGGGATGGAAGCAGAATGCCCTGGTGCAGGTGAAGAGCGCGGACCGCAGCGTGCACTACACGCCTGAGTTCTATGCCTACAAGCACTTCTCGCACTTCGTGGCTCCCGGCACGCGCATGGTGGCCTACGCCGGAAGGGAACACGCAAAGACACCCGTGGTGGTGTTCCGCACCGGGAAGGGGTATGTGGTGACGGCCGGCAACCTGACCGACCAGGCCGTGACCTGCAACGTGCAGCTGGAAGGCAAGTACCTGAACATGAACCTACCCGCACATTCCTTCAGTACATGGGAGTTATAGTTCATAGTGCATAGTTATTCGACATTCGTCTCATCAAGCTTCGCAAGTCATAGTGCTTAGTGCATAGTTAAATTTATGGGTTATCAAAAAGTCTAAAGGTAGGTTCTATAAATTAGCTTTGATGGGATTTTGCTCGATCTCCGAGCAGATCTCCTTGTAAGGGTGAAGCAGCATAGCGAGCTATGGTGCAAGACCTTACAAAGAAAGATGCCGGGGAGAGAGTGAAAGACCACAGCTTTTGCTTTTGGGCAAAATGCAGTAATTCCTCAGAGAATTGTAATTAATAGAACCTACCTAAACTATTTAATCAATGAAGAAACTCCTGACATGGGCTTTGCTTCTTGCCCTGACAACGGCAATGCCCGCACAGAAACAGAAGAGACATAGAAGAGCGGCGGGAACTGCTGACAAGCTCTCGGCCTACCTCATGGTCTATCACAAGGACCAGGACCACGGTCTGCATGCGGCACTGAGCCGTGACGGCTACACCTGGACAGCACTCAACGGGGACAAGCCCATCGTGGGGGGTGACTCCATAGCCGTGCAGCGGGGCATCCGCGATCCGCACGTCTTCCGCGGTCCGGACGGTGCCTTCTACGTAGCCATGACGGACCTCCACGTCTTCGGGCAACGCGACGGCAAGCGCAGCACGGAATGGGAGCGCGACGGAAAGAAATACGGTTGGGGCAACAACCGGGGACTGGTGCTCATGAAGTCGCGGGACCTCATACACTGGACGCATACACGCATCGACTTCTCTGCCCTGCCCGACCAGGAGGACATGAAATGGAGCGAGGTGGGCTGCGTGTGGGCTCCCGAGACAATCTTCGACGAGGAGAGCGGGCAGCTCATGATACACTTCACCATACGGCAGGGCACGGGCATGAACAAAATCTACTATGCCTATGTCAACGGGGATTTCACGCAACTCACCTCACAGCCGCGCCTCCTGGCTGAGGCTCCCGGGAGCAAGTTCAACATCATCGACTCCAACATCATACGGGTGGGCGACACCTACCATCTCTTCTACGTCAGTCACGAGGGCACGGCCACGCCCAAGCATGCCACGGCACAGTGCATCACCGGCCCATACCGCTTCGACGAACTCTATCAGGACGGCGAGCGTCAGGGGCACGAGGCTCCCAGTTGCTGGAAGCGTCTGGACAGCGACACGTACGTCGTCATGTTCGACAACTACCGCCGCCGTCCCATGAATTTCGGTTTTGTGGAGACGCGCGACTTCTTCACCTACCACCCCATCGGGTATTTCGATGAAAAGGATGCTCCCATGAGGCGCACCAACTTCAGCGAACAGAAGCATGGTTCCGTGACGTACCTCACGGAGGAAGAGGCCAGGAGGCTGGAGGAGTACTGGAATTAGTTCAAAGTTCATAGTTGAGAGGTTATTGGTTATGGGGTTATGGGGTTATAGGTTATCGAATGGGTTATTGTTGGTTCGAGGCTGTATTCGGGTTATGGTCATGGGTGCTCAATCGTGGATGAGAACTATAACCCGAAGACAATAGGACATACACTCTAACCCTTTCAATAACCAATAACCTATAACCTATTAACAATGAACATTGCAAAATCGTCAGCAGTATGAAAAAGGAGGCATTTCTTACCCTATTCTTCTTGTCGGCATTCTTCATCCCCCTGTTCTCCCAGACTTCGTGGGAGACAGCCGTGAAGGAAGCCACAGACAGCAGTCTGCCACTGGTTCACTTGGAAGTGGATGTCGCACAGTTGTCCAAGGAGAACTATACGCCAGGGCGCATCACCATTTTCGACCCGGAAAGGAGAACGGAGGGCAGACTGTCTTCATCCTTCTGCTGCAAGGTGAGGTACAGGGGGGCTACATCCCTGCGCTACGAGAAGAAGTCGTTCGCCGTCAAACTGCTCGACGAGAACGGGGAGAACCTGGATGCCAACGTGCTGGGTATCAGGAACGAGAATGACTGGATACTGGATGCTATGGCCATAGACAGGATAAGGATGCGCAACAGGGTCTGCTTTGACCTCTGGAACGAGATGAACCGCACGCCCTACCCTACGGACTATGACAACAGGAACGGTACGGCGGGGGAATTCGTGGAGGTGTTCCTCAACGGCGAATACCACGGACTCTTCTGTCTGAGCGACAAGATTGACCGCAAACTCCTGGGTCTGAAAAAGGCCAGGGTGAACGATGATGGCACTATATATATAAGAGGTGTGCTCTACAAGGGGAATACCTGGTCATATGCCACACAGCTCTGGGGATATGATGCCGGGGCACCCACCACGGGCGACACATGGGAGGGGTGGGAACTGCAGCATCCTGACGACTACCCCTGCCGTGAAGCATGGCAACCGCTGATGAACCTGATTGACTTCTGTGCTACGGAGAACGAGACTTTCTGGCAGGACCTCCACCCACATTTCTACCAGGACAACCTGATAGACTTCGGGTTGTTCCTCATGGGACTGAACATCATCGACAACATCCTCAAGAACGCCTTTCTGAGTTGTCCCGACACCCAGGTGGACGGGAGGTTCCTCATCACCCCCTGGGACCTCGACTGCTCTCTCGGTGGACTGTACGACGGAAGCCACTACGTAAAATATGCCACATGGGACAACCTCCTGCACTGCCGGTTGTACTGGTTCCTGTACGAGCACGAGGGTGTGTTCAGGACGGCCATGGGGGAACGCTGGAAGGAGCTCTCTGCCGGCATCTTGTCGCAGGACAACGTCGAAAGGCATCTCGACCATTATGCCGACAGGTTCAGGGCATCGGGGGCCTGGCAACGTGAAAAGGACCGATGGGAACAGAATCCCGTACCCCTTGACCTCGACAGCGAACTGGACTATGTCAAGGAATGGTATGCCACCAACCGTGCAGGACTTGACAGCCTCTTCGAAGTCGAGACTGGCATCCACCAGCTCCTTTCGCCTGGCTTCAACGACGGAAGCACGTACCTCATCGACGGCAGACGCGTCACGGGGCATCCGTCGCAAAGAGGGATATACATCAGGAAGGGCAGGAAATTCGTCAGATGAAGAGGTTAAAACAATGTGTTTTCTGCGCAGGTACCTGCGTTGCCTCATGCAGATACCTGCGTAGGCTGATGCAGGTATCTGCGTAGGCCGATGCAGGTATCTGCGTTTTTGGGGGCTGTTTCTTAGTGGAAAAAGGATTGTGTCGTACCTGGTGGAAATCTTTGATGCCATACAATAGGCAAAATCTGGCACATAGATAGCAGGAAATCAGTGGCTGCGATAAAAAAATGTGAAAATATAGTAAAAAATCAGGGGTTATTAATTCTGTTTTATAGAAAATGCTTAACTTTGTAAACCAAACTTTATAACATCACCCAATTATTATTAAATATAATTTATATGAGTATCAGTAAGGATGTCATTAAACAGTGCCTGATCAGTAAGCAGCGTGAAGTGGATGAGGCGGTGATTGTGAACCGTCCCGTAGAATTCGAGGAGAATGGCAATTATGTGATAGTTGGCGTGAGACATGCAGGTAAGTCATACCTACTGTATCAGCGTGTACGTCAGTTGCAGGCAGCAGGAAAGGGATGGGACGAGATTCTGTTTGTGGACTTTGAGGATGAGCGTCTGGCGGAATTTCAGACGGAGGACTTCAACAGTCTGCTAGAGGCTCATCTGGAACTGTATGGTAAGAAGCCGGTGGTGTTTCTGGACGAGGTGCAGAACATTCCTCACTGGGATAAGTTCGTGCGGAGATTGGCTGATGCGAAATACAGGGTGTATGTGACGGGTAGCAATGCGAAGATGCTGAGCAAGGAGGTGGCAACCACACTGGGCGGACGGTTCTTTATCTATGATGCATACCCATATTCATTCAAAGAGTATCTGGCAGCACAGCAGGTAGAACTGAAGGAGCATTGGGAGTATGACACTATCCAAAGAAGTGAGGTGAAGCGGCATTTGAATGAATACTTCTATTACGGCGGTCTGCCAGAAATCCAGTCGTTTAAGAACAAACGGGCTATGCTTTCAAGCTTGTACCAAAAGATTTACCTTGGTGACATCTGTGCGCGAAACAACATAAAGAACGACAGGGTGCTGAACATCCTGATCAAGAAGATGGCAGAGAGCGTGAAGCAGCCTCTGTCGTATAACAGACTGAAGAATGTGATAGTGGCAACGGGGTCGCCCATCAGTGTGCCTACTACGATAGACTATGCTGGTTACGCCGCTGATAGTTGGCTGATACTGCCCTTGGAGAACGAGGTTGGGAAGCTGACGGAGAAGGAAATGCAGAAGAAATATTACTT
>CALZGT010000139.1 GCA_945787235.1 uncultured Prevotellaceae bacterium | reverse complement strand
AGCACTTTTTTTCAAAAAAATGTGTTTTTGGGCATAAATAGCATGTTTTCAAGGAGTACACCTTTTCTATATATTGCGCGCGTAAAAAGGCCACAGACGACTATCCACCCGAAGAAAGCAAAACTACGAGCCTTCATAATGCACAGGAGAAGAAAAATAGGAGAAGAAAACAATATTTCCGTTCAAAAGTTGCATAGTACGGCAGAAAAGTGTAATTTTGCATACGCAATGAAGAACCTGACAGAAGAACAAGAAGCCACACGCTGTCGTGACGCCATCAACCGCCTGCTTCGCAGCGAATGCCCTTTTGCCCTCTTTCGCTATCCACAGGCCCAAGAGGTAGAACTCATCCTCCAGACAGAGGGTGAGCCTCATGTTGTAGTCCCTGACAAAAAACAACTGAAGGGATTCATCTTCGCTCCCTTCCATGAGACGGGAGAATGCCCCACCCTGCTCATCAGACCCGACATTCACGCAAAGGGCTGGAACGACATTGACCTTGCGTCAGAAAGAATCAGCAAACATTCGCCAGCCTTGGAGATGCCTGACCATGAGGAAAACACGGATATTTCGGGCGAAAGGCTGTACGAGAGGAATTTTCTCAGCGTCATGTCTGAGATAAGCCAGGGAAATGTCGAGAAGATCGTCCTGGCCCACTGCCAGAAGGAGACGGGCGAGCACCACCTCTGGGGCAGAGAGGCCGATGTCTTCCTGAATGCCCTCGCCTCTCAGCCCAACACCATGGTTTCGCTCGTCCACACCCGCCAGAGCGGAAGGTGGACGGGTTGCACCCCGGAACTGCTCCTTTGGCATGAGGGCGATGCATGGAGCACGATGGCACTGGCTGGTACCCGCACCCCGGAAGACGGAGACTGGGACAGGAAGAACCAGTTGGAACAGGAGGTGGTGACACGCTATATCCGTGCCACCCTACAGAGTCTGGGGGCAGAGGTGGAGGAAGGGAGAATCACTACGATGCACGCTGCAGCCCTCATGCACATACGTACCGACATACGTTTCCGCTTCAACACCCCACCCCATCCCCTCCAGGTGGCACGGGCTCTGCACCCCACGCCTGCCGTATGCGGATTCCCCAAGGAGGCCGCCCTGCGGCATATCCTACGCCAGGAGGGAGAGAGCCGGCGCTATTTCGCCGGCTTCCTGGGCACGCTCTCCGAGAATGGCCAGGCACACCTCTTCGTCAACCTGCGGTGTGCCCAGATAGCCCCGCACGCCACCTGCTATCATGCCGGAGGCGGCATAACCGCCCTCTCACAACTCCCCAAAGAGCAACAGGAGATAGAGCGGAAGATGAATGTCCTCAAACGCCTTAACCCTACTTGCCAGAAATGCTGAGCCACATACCATCCATACTGCAACTCACCAGCCTGCTGCACCAGCACGGCATACAAGACGTTGTGCTCTGTCCCGGAAGCCGCAACGCCCCCATCTGCCACACCCTGAGCCAGACGGGACTCTTCCGTTGCCATCCCATCACCGACGAGCGGAGTGCGGGCTTCTTCGCCATAGGTACGGCCCTGGCCACCCAGCGTCCCGTGGCCGTATGTGTCACTTCGGGCTCAGCCCTTGTCAACCTGCATCCAGCCGTATGCGAAGCTTTCTACCAGCAGCTACCTCTCGTAGTCATCTCCGCCGACCGCCCCGCAGCCTGGATTGGACAGATGGATGGCCAGACACTGCCTCAGCCCGGTGTTTTCGGTTCCATGGCAAAAATGAGCGTGACGTTGCCGGAGTGTCACGACAAGACGGAGGAATGGTACTGCAACCGACTCATCAACGAAGCCTTGCTGGCCTGCACGCACCATGTGGCTGGCCCCGTACACCTCAACGTACCGCTCAGCGAACCGCTCTATGAGTTCACGGCCGACCATCTGCCTATGGCTCGCCTCATCCAACGGGGCAGCTTACAGGACACGCAGCTCATGGCCTCCCACCTGCAAGGGTGTCGCCACGCATGTATCCTCATCGGACAGATGCCTCCTCACCAGTTGGAGTCCAGCCTCCTTGAACACGTTCGCCAACAGGATTACTGCCTCATAGGCGAGACGCTGTCCAATGCTTCTCCCCTAGATGCCAATCCTTCCGAGATAGACTGGGACAGGATGCCTCACCTCGACCTCGTCATCACGCTGGGTGGTCATGTCATCCACAAGGCGATGAAGCAATGGCTGCGCGCCAACCCTCCCAGGGAACACTGGCACGTCAGTCCCGAAGGAAGCATAGCCGACCTCTTCTGCTGCCAGACGCTCTGCGTAGAGTCCACGCCCAAGGCCTTCCTTCAGGAGATGACCCGTCACGGCATGGAACATCTCACCCTGCCTCGCCTCACCACCGCTCCCATACCCTCCGTGGTAAGCCGGCTTCTGGACCTGCTCCCAGACAATGCCGTCCTGCACCTGGCCAACAGCAGTACGGTTCGCTATGCCCAGCACCATAAGATTCCCCTTACCATCACCGTCTGTTGCAACCGTGGCATCAACGGCATCGAAGGCAGCATGAGCAGTGCCGTGGGCTACGCCTCTGCCACGCCCGAGCGTCCCAACTTCCTCGTCATCGGCGACTTGTCGTTCTTCTATGACCAGAATGCCCTGTGGAACACCCAACTGCCCCACAACCTGCACATCCTGCTGCTGAACAACGGGGGCGGAGGCATCTTCAACACATTGCCCATCCCTTCCGATGATGAGAGCCAGCGCATCATACGGGCCTCCCACACCACCACGGCCTGTTCCGTGGCACGGCAATACGGACTGGACTACCTCTATGGAGAAGAACACCTGGAAACCTTCGTCCACTTCACCTCCAGCATCATTCTTGAAGTCCGTCTTTAGTTCCTATACTTCCCTTCCCACAGGGCACCTCTTAGCAGCCTCATTCCGCAGTCCAAGGAGCCTTTTGCACAAAATCACGCCCAAAACCGCATTTTTTTGCAAAAACATTTGGCCGTTTGGATAAAAAGCCCTACCTTTGCATCGCTTTTGAAAAGGAGCACCTCTCGAAAGCGTTCGGAGAGATGGTAGAGTGGTCGATTACACCGGTCTTGAAAACCGGCGTACCGAGAGGTACCGGGGGTTCGAATCCCTCTCTCTCCGCAAGAAGGAACCTAAATTAATCGTTAGGTTTCTTTTTTTTTATCAAAATTCAATATCTTACTAAGAAAGATACATTCACAAATACGACTACATGATAGAGGCTGGTGGCAAAGACAAGCTGAAGCAGATAGTGTTGAAGGAATACAAGACATACAGTGGTCTGGTGCTTGAAGATTTCTTCCGTGATGCAATGAAAGAATCTGGCCAATACACCAGAATCGGCTATTGGCATGATCGTAAGGGAGAGAATGAGATAGACATCATCGCGGAGGACGAACTATCCAAAACGCTCAGCTTCGTTGAGGTAAAACGTCAGGAGCCCAACATTGACCATGCCATATTGAGAAGTAAGGCTGACGTGTTTCTACACAGCATCAAGCACGACTACTCTCAGTATGACCTTCGATATTTAGGTTTATCTTTGCATGAAATTTAGTACCGACACCGCTATTTCCGAAACAGCCATGTCGCAACTACAAACGATATGAAAACGGAGGCATTCTGGATTTCTATGTTGTTGCATCGGTACACAGCCTGCCGCCTGCAATCTGACAAACTCACAAGCGCAACTAGCCAAACGAAGAGCATCAGCACGATGTGCTACAGCTCTGACTTGTTCTTGTCAATGTCACACGAACGGAAGTAGTACGCCATCGTAAGCTTGACGCAACATAATTCAGTATTTCGCCCCACGTAAATTAATACTCCCTTATCATCCCCTCTGAGAATCGCGTAAAATCAGCTTTTTCATGCCTTGCAAACGTTTACGCGATTCTCAGAAGCCTCAAAATCGCTGTTTTATAGTCCCAAAAACGAGCAAAAAGGTTGTGGACGTACGTCTATAGCATCTCTGGTCGTACGTTCAAAGCACTTGAGGACGTACGGGCATAGCACCTGAGGACGTACGGGCATGGAGCCAAGGACGTACGTCCAGGGAATCTTTGAACCGCCGTTCAGTCTTATTCATTCCCGAAATGTCAATATTCAGTTAAATTACACCCTCCAATCGCAATGTTTTTTATCAAAGGAGGAGAATTCCTTTTCTATTTGCCGCTATTTTGCAACAAGAAACATGGCTAATTTTGTCAGTTATTTGTCGCATAATATAAATATATTCAAAAGCTGTCACAGACGTGAAAGGAAGGCATAGAGACAGAAATCCCTCGAATTCCTTGGCTGTTACGGATAAATTTCGTAGTTTTGCACACAGAAACAAGAAGTTCTTCAAAGAAAAGAAGGTGAGACATGGAGAAATACAAGCTGTTACCGTATGGCATTGCCAACTATGAGCAGGTGAAGCGCGAGGGAAAATATATGGTTGACAAAACCCAGTATTTTGAACGTATGGAGAGGGCAGGAAACTTCCTTTTCCTCATACGTCCGCGCCGTTTCGGCAAGAGTCTCTTCCTGTCGATGATGGAGTCCTATTACGACATCGAGAAAAAGGATGACTTCGAACCTCTGTTTGGCGACACTTACGTGGGGAGCCATCCCACGGAAGAGCACAATGAATACCAGGTGCTTAAACTTGACTTTTCCATCACCGGTGGCAACATTGACGAACTGCGTGAAAACGTATATGGATACATTGATGTCACGTATGGCGTGTTCGTGTCGAAATACGCGAAATATTATCCCAAAGGTTATGAGGAGGGGTTCTACCAACAGAAATCGACAAGTGACAGGATGAACTACGTACACGCCATGATCAAGAGGTATAACGTGAAGGCATATCTTATCGTCGATGAATACGACAACTTCACGAACAACGTCCTCAACAAGCATGGTGAAGCGGTATATCATGCCCTGACGCATGCCGAGGGGTTCTACCGTGAATTGTTCAAACGCTTCAAGCCCAGCTTTACCCGCATCCTCATGATGGGTGTCAGTCCCGTGACCATGGACGACGTGACCAGCGGCTACAACATTGCCACGGCTCTCACCCTGGAAAAGCAGTTCAACGAGATGCTCGGCTTCAGCGAGGAGGAGGTGCGAGGCATCATACGCTACTACAACGAGGTGGGTGCCTTCTCGCTCGACGAGGACGAGACGCTCAGGGCCATGCGTCCCTGGTATGACGGCTACTGCTTCTCGGAATATGCCAACGTGGAGGGACACCATGTCTTCAACACGGACATGGTGCTCTACTACCTGAAGAGTTTCCTGCTGAACGGTGAGGCTCCCGATGACCTCATCGACCCCAACACCCGGACGGACTATGCCAAGCTCGACCGTGTGGTACGTCTCGACAAGATAGAGGGCGACCGCAAGGGTGTGCTCTTGGAGATAGCCCAGAAGGGCTTTACCCATGGCCGTGTGAAGCGTTCCTTCCCTGCCAACCAACTCACCGACCCGAACATGTTCAAGAGTCTGCTGTTCTACTACGGCATGGTGAGCATCAAGGGGATGCGTGGTGCCCAGTGCATTCTGGGCATCCCCAACAACAACGTGCGTGAGCAGTATTTCAACTACTTGTTGGTGGAGTACAACAAGATACATACCCTCGACCTGTCCTGGCTCACCGGCACCTTCGACAACGCTGCCCTTGACGGCCAGTGGCGCGAGATGATGGAATGCATCTGCCGCCAGTACCACGACACCACTTCCGTGCGCAGTCTCATCGAGGGCGAGCGCAACCTGCAAGGCTTCATGAATGCCCTCTTGACGCTCAATCCCTATTACCTAACCTGTCCCGAGGTGGAGCTGAACCACGGCTACTGTGACTTCTTCCTCATGCCCGACCTCTCGCGTTACCCCGACATCCGTCATTCCTACATCATTGAACTGAAATACCTACCCATGACCGCCACGGAGGCCGAAGCCGAGAAGCAGTGGAACGAGGCCGAGGAGCAGATACGGGGCTATGCCCAGGGCCGTGTGGTGCAGCAGATGACGCAAGGCACCGAACTGCATCTTGTCATTGCCCAGATAAAGGGTTACGACCTGCTGAGGCTCGACAAGGTATGAAGGAATTAGGAGAATTAACAATGAATGATTAATTACAGTTTCTGCGGGGACAGCTCAGGAAATAGATATGTCCTTCGTTGGCGAGTTTTGAACCAACGTACCTGTCCCTCTG
>CALZGT010000138.1 GCA_945787235.1 uncultured Prevotellaceae bacterium | reverse complement strand
TCCACGAAACAACTCCCGTGAGTCGCACGACCTGTCGTAGTAGGCACATAGCATCTTTGCCGCCATCGACTTGCCGAAGCGGCGGCAGCGTGTAACGCAACTATAGCGGTTCTCGGAGTTGAGCATGGCATTGATGTGTGGTATCAACGACGACTTGTCAACATACTCGTGAGCCACGATGTCACGGAAATCGTTATTGCCTTTATTGATGTACATACCCATAGGTTTGCGACTGTTGCAGGAGAGGTAAGCCTGCAATCCAGAGGCAAAGATACAAATAAAAAATGAGAATCATTGAAACAAATACGAATATCTTCTCTTTTTGTATTATTTTTCATTCCATTCGTCACATGTCCTTTGCACGCTAAAGCCCAAAAAATGGAGATTTACGAAATATCCAAGCTTATAGAGGTTGAAGAAAGACAGACAGGGCCTGGCACCACAGAGCTGTCGCCTGAGGAGCGGGCCGAAGAGGCGGTGGAAAATCCTGACAGGAGCATGGAGGTGGAAGCGGTGGAGGAGGTCGGAGAGGGAAAGCAGGCTGTTGTAGCCCCTGAGTTCGTGACTGAAGGTGAAGAGTGTGCGCAAGGCTTCCTCCGTCTTTGCCACAAACTCAGCATTGGTCTCATAGACCTCAAAAGACAGAGGGTTGTCGAGGTGGACAATGCGTATGCCATGCTGCTGCATGGTCTTGCCGAAGAGCACGTCCTCATAGCCATAGTGACGGAAGCGAAGGTCGAAGGGATGGGCCAGCATGACATCGCGGTGTACCATGAAATTGGCCGTATGGAAATGGGCGTAAGGGGTACGTGCTCGCCGGGCAGCCGTGTGCTGCTCCTCGCTTCGTTTCTCGTAGCGGAAACGAAGGTTGTGGTGCAGGCTACGGACATCGCCGCGAATGCATACGCCCCCATCTACCACGGGTTCGTGGGCCACCGCGAGATAACGGGTCAGGAAGTCACCGTCGGGCACCACCATGTCGCTGTCCATGAAAAGAAGCAGAGGGTAGCGGCTCTGTTGTGCCAGAAAGTTGCGGATGGCAGCACGCCCCACATTCACGTCGCGCTCTATGTAGCGGCAGTCCGACAATAAGTTGATGGCACGGTTGGCAGTGACCGTGGCGGTATCGGTGGAACCATCGTCCGCCACAAGAATCTCGAAAGAGAGGCCGTCCTGTGCCGTGGCCTGGGCATGCAGCGATTCCACGAGGGAAAGGCAACAATAGTTATAGGTGGGGATGAGTATCGAGAGGGCGTTTTGTTCTTGCTTCATGGAAAGCTGAATATATAATTATGTATGATTTGCCATGCAAAAGTAGGCAAAAACCGCCTTTTATGGAAATTTTTGCGATTATATTTGCTGATTTTTCATATTTGTCGTACTTTTACATTGTGAAAGTGAACACCCTTCCGCAATACCCCACCCCGACTAATGGCTCAAACCGAACGAATATGAACAGAACAGAGACAGAAAGAATCGTCTTCGTGGACTACATCCGCGTGGTGGCTTGTTTCCTGGTGATGCTGGTTCATGCCAGCGAGAATTTCTATGGAGCCGATGCCTCAGGACTGGCAGGCAACACCTCGATGCTGCTCAACGAGAGCAACCGCTTCTGGGTGGCCTTCTATGACGGCACCGTGGCACGTACGTGCGTTCCCCTCTTCATGGTGGTAAGTGCCTTCCTGCTGGTTCCCATGAAGGAAGGCATGACGATGCACGGCTTCTACCGCCGTCGCTTCCTGCGCATACTGCCCCCGTTCATCGCCTTCCAGTTGCTCTACACCTTCCTGCCCGTGCTGTGGGGCGGATGGTCGTGGCAGGAAGCGGTGGAGAGCCTGAAGGTCATTGCCTTCAACTTCTCCCCCATGGCAGGACACCTGTGGTTCATGTTTCCGCTCATCTCGCTCTACCTCATCATACCCGTCGTGTCGCCCTGGCTGGAAAAGTCCACGGCACGTGAGGAGCGCACCTTCATCGCCCTCTTTGCCTGTTCCACGCTGCTGCCCTGGCTGCATGAGTTCGTGCTCGATGAGGTGTGGGGTGAATGCTTCTGGAACGGGTTCCACATGCTCTGGTACTGTTCGGGCTATCTGGGTTACCTGGTGCTGGCCCACTACATCCGCAAGCACCTGCATTGGCACCGTCAGAAGCGCATGCAGGTAGGTGCCCTCTGCTTCCTGGCGGGAGCCGCCTTCACGGGATGGGCTTTCTGGTGGAGGGGAGAGCCCGGCGTGGTGCTGGAAACACCCCACCTGGAATGGTCGTGGGAGTTCTGCACCCCCAACGTGCTGTTGGCCACCTTTGGTGCTTTCCTGCTCTTCAGTTGCATAGAGAGCAAGACGTGTCCGGGCTGGGTGAGCCGCATCTCGCGCCTCTCCTTCGGCATGTACCTCATGCACATGTTCTTCCTCAGTGCCATCGCCTCCTGGATGGTGGGCGGCAATGCGGCGGAACCGCTACTGCCCGTGGCACTGGCCATCCCCTGCATAGCACTGCTGAGCTACCTGTGCTGCCTGGTCACCACCCAGTTGCTGAGCTACCTGCCTGGCAGCAAGTGGATTATTGGGGCGTGAGGCATTCTACAGACATCATTTCCAAATACCATTTCAATCATACATATAGTAATGCAGAAGACAACAGAAGTCAGATGGGGATTCATCGGCTGCGGTGAAGCAACGGAAAAGAAAAGTGGGCCAGCCTTCAACCTGGTGGAGGGGTCGCGCGTGGTGGCCGTGATGAGCCGCAACGCGGAAAGGGCTCAGAGCTATGCCGAACGACACCACATACCGAAATGGTACACCGATGCATGGAACCTCATTCAGGACCCGGAGGTCAACGCCATATATATTGCCACGCCACCCTCGAGCCACGCCACCTACGCCATCATGGCCATGAAGGCGGGCAAGACGGTCTATGTAGAAAAACCGCTCGCCGCCACCTATGCCGATGCACAGCGCGTGAACCGCATCTCGGAACAGACCGGGGTGAAATGTTTCGTGGCTTACTACCGCAGGTACCTGCCCTATTTCCAGAAGGTCAAGGAACTGGTACATGGGGGAGCCATCGGCCGGGTCATCAACGTGCAGATACGCTTTGCCGTACCGCCGCGTGACCTGGACTACAACGTACACAACAAGCCCTGGAGGGTGCAGCGTGACATCGCCGGGGGTGGTTATTTCTACGACCTGGCTCCTCACCAGATAGACCTCTTGCAGGAGCTTTTCGGCCCCATTACCCGCGTGCATGGTTTCAGCCAGAACCGGGGAGGACTGTACGAAACAGAGGACACGGTGAGTGCGGCCTTCGAGTTTGCCGACGGACTGCCCGGTTCGGGTTCGTGGTGCTTCGTGGCGCATGAGAGCGCACGTACAGACCGCATTGAACTCATCGGTGACAAGGGGCAGATATGCTTCTCGGTATTCACCTACGAACCCATAGCCCTGCATACGGAGGCCGGGCGGCAGGAGATACAGGTGGAGAACCCGCAATACGTGCAGATGCCGCTCATCGAAAACATCGTCAGACACATCCAGGGAAAAACGTTATGTACCTGTGACAGCGTGAGCGGAACGGGGGTGAACTGGGTACTGGACAGAATACTCAAGAAGATTTGAAACACAAGACGACATATCTCCTGCTGCTGCTCGCCATGACGGCCACGGTAGCTGAGGCACGAACTACGGAGGAGGTGAAGGACGGGGTGAAGGACACCACGGAATACAATCCCCTGCGTCCCGTGCCGGCTCTGCGTGACCTGAAGCGTGACTCCACGCTCAACAGGAAGGAGAAACTGAAGGCTTCGGGCAATATCTTCAAGCGGTTCATCAAGGCTTTTGATGAATACGACACGACCTACATAGAGCCCAACCGCTACAACATGACGGCCATGCTGCAGGGAACTACCACAGAGGAGTGGTTCTCGCTGAGGGGAGAGAAGAGCCGTTATGTGCTGGGATTCACCTCGCGACCCGGGTACAAGATAGGTCCTTTCCTGGGCTGGAGGTTCATCTTCCTGGGATATACCGTGGATACGCGCACGCTGGCCAAGGAGGAGACCAAGAAGACGGAGTTCGAACTCTCCCTCTACAGCAGCATGCTGGGGGCAGACCTCATCTACAGGAAGACGGGGAGCGACTTCACGCTCAACAGATTCCGCGGGCAGTCTGTTGATTTGAGTCCTTACTATGGCACGGCTTTCGACGGCATCAAGGTGCAGATGGCGGGGATCAACGTCTATTACATCATGAACCACAAGCATTTCTCCCTTCCCGCAGCCTTCAGCCAGAGTACACGGCAGCTGAGGAGCGCTGGTTCCTGGAAATTCGGATTCAGCATCACGCGCCACCAGATTGACATCGACTACAACAAACTCAACCAGCAGATTCCGGGCGGCATCAGCCAAGAAATGGAGCAAGACAAGCTCAAATACATGGACTACAGTCTCAGCGCAGGATATGCCTACAACTGGGTGCCGAAGAAAAACTGGCTGGTAAGCGTGGATTTTGCACCGGCACTGGGCTACAAGCGTACCAGCCGCAACGTGTGGATGACGGAGGAGGCCGGTGATACACCTGCTGAGGAATTGCCCAACCGCTACGAGGCGATGATGTTCCATCGGGGCAATTTCAACTTCAACGTGACGGGAAGGCTGGCACTGGTGTGGAACAATGCCCGCAACTACGTGGGGGCTTCGCTCGTTGTGCACAACTTCAACTACCGATACAAGGAACTTTCCATGCACAACACGTTCCTCACCTTCAATCTCTATACGGGCATGAACTTCTGGAAGAAGAAATAAATGAAGTTGTTGCGTATAGACAACAAAAATCACACAGATAACGGTCTCGTTACTTTTTCTCAAAGTGCTGGTAGTCCTTAGAGGACCGCCACGCCCCACCCCATTGGAACCCGTGCTGACGGAAGAGGCGGTGGGCCAGGTCACCCTGCACAATCTTGTAGGGATAGGACTTGCTGCGGTCGGCATAGGGTTCACTTCCGCAGGGAGAGACACGGCGCTTCCCTCCCGACTGGCGCACATGGGGGTTGTAACGCGGGTTGAGGTCGATGGCCATGCCACGGGCATGGGCAGAAAGCGTGCGGGTACCCGCTACGGTACGGTAATTGAAGCAGCTGGTGTTGTTGGCCTGCATGGAACGCTCATCGTCGGCCTCATACCGGTCGATGAGTTGCATGCGCTCCACAGGATAACGCGCCTGGTAGAGCGCGCGGAAGATGTCGCAGACGTCCTTGGCAATGCGCCTGTGGCATACCATCTCACCTACATGTTCCTGTCCCTCGGCATCAAAGTGTGAGAGACGCAGGTAACGGAGTTCGCTGCGGGGAATGGTGCATCCGGCCGTATAGGAACGGCCCTGCATGAGTCGGAAGATGGAGTCCGGGATGGCCTCTACGCTGAAGACGGCAGAGACGGAAGACCCCACCTGCCTCGTCTGTGCAAAGCAGGTGGGGAATAGTGTGAGTAGAAGCCAAAAAGTGATGAAGCGCATCATTTTCAGGTTTTTCTACGAAGCTTAAAAGGAACGTGCCGTGAAAGTTATTTCTTGGCCACCATCATCTTCTGGGCCTTGGCAAGAGCCTTCTGGTAAGCCTTCACAGCCTTGGCATCGCCACCCTTCTGGGCATCATAGAGCTCCCACAGCTTGAGGCTGGCGGTCACGTCCTTCTGCGTCTTGGTGATCTGGGCAGCTACAGCCTCCTGTGCAGCCTCGTCCTGAGGATTGGCGTAAGCATGGCGGTAACCCTTGATCTTGTTCCATTCACCACGGGTGAAGTCGGGGAATGCCACGGCAGCACAGTTGTGGTCCATAGAGAGGGAACCCAACTCGGCCAGACAGCACCACTCAGCCAGGTCATAGACATCCATGTCAAGGGGCAGACCATTCTGGAGACAATAAACCATGCGTGCATCCATCATGTAGTCCATACCGCCATGACCCATCTGACGACCAATCTCGCCATACTTGCGGATGATGGGGCTCTCGTACTTGGCCATGAGCGCATTGTACTCAGCCTGGGGAAGGAATCCGTGGCTGCTGAGGTTGTCCACCTCAGGCTTCACGCCGCTGGCACTGAGCTGGCTCTTGTCCAGGGCAATGGCCTCGGAGGGGTACTTGGTGGCATAACCTTTGGTACCCGTGAGCTTGAACAGGCGGTTGTAGGGCTGGGGGGTCATCACGTTGTGCTGAATCTCCACCACCTTGCCGT
>CALZGT010000137.1 GCA_945787235.1 uncultured Prevotellaceae bacterium | reverse complement strand
TGTACTCGTACGGCCCGGTCGGTCCTTCTGTACTCACGGCATACTGTACGCGGTATGTATCATCATGACAGCTTCCCGAGGAGTAGGTGAAATAATACTTTCCGTCTCGTTTGAAGACAAACGGTGCCTCAAAGAAATCCTTTATCTCCGTGTTCGGCACCAAGCCCTTTTCTGAGAAGGACTTACCGTCCTCAGCCAGTCTGGCCCAACCACATCCCGACTTGTCATAGATACCCCAGGTGCCTACGAAGAGGTAGCGCGAACCATCCTCATCGGTGAAAACCATGGGGTCGAGGGTGATGGCCATGGGGTCGCAGTAGCGGTCGGGCATCAGCACGGCATCGTCCCTTCCCAGCATGTTGCGCCAGGGACCTACAGGCGTGTCACTTTCGCCGACATGCACCATGCAGGGCTGGCAGTAGTAATAGTGAAACTTCCCTTCGCGTGTCTGTATCACATCGGGGGCCCACACCACCTCCGTGGTGGGCCAGTTCATCACCGTGTTGCGCCAGTGGCGGAAGTCCTTCGACATCCACACCTGGGTAGGCCCGTACCCGTTGCCCGTGCCGTCTGTAGTAGCATATATATAATAGGTGTCACCGAACTTACGTATCGTAGGGTCGGCAAAGTACCCCGGGATGAAGGGATTTCCCATGCTGGGGGCATCCCACGCCTCCTGCGCCTGCGTTGCAGTGCAGGAGGCTGTCAGCAGCAGAAAGAAGAGTGCTTTTCTCATTGTATCAAACTGTCCGTAGGTTTCGCTTTCATTTTATCGTTTCAGTCCTTTCAGGGCTTTGGCAATCATGTCCCGTGTGCCACTTCCATCGTTGACGTAGCGCACCACCATGCGGGCATAGTCCATGGCTGCGCGGAGTTCGGGTGTCGAAGCCCCCTGCTGCCTTACCTCTTCCATGCGTGCCGTGAGTTCGCTGAGGTCTTCGGGTTCGGCCAGGTTGGCAGGACGCATGCTGATGATGGCCACGTTGAGTGCCGATGCGGCATAGTCCACGTCCGACTGTGTCAACCCCTTCTCCTTGTCGTTTGCCTTGGCCATGAGCGCCTCTCCCTCTGCCATTCTCTCCTGCAGGCGGCGGAAGCCATGGGGAGCCCATTCGCTGGCCTTGCGTTCACGTGCCGTGGTCAGCATCCGCTTGAGTTCTTCTGTGTCGAGTGTGCCAGAGGCTGAAGCATTGCGCTGCCCGGAGGGTATATCCAGACGCAGGTAATGAGTGGACTGTTCATCGCTGATGTAATAGTCCGGCACGAACTTCCTGCCCAGCACCTCCAGTGTGAAGGGTTCCTTACCCGTCTCCTTGACCTCCATGAGGGTAGGGGAGAGTGTGAGGGATGCCTCCTCCCAGGTGTGGATGTCTGGCGAAGCCATGACCAGCGGCCCGTACATCAGGGTTCCTGTCCATCGTGAGGCAAAGGGAGTCAGTCCGTTCTCTCCGATGGCCACGTCCATCTTGTCGGGGTTGTAAAAGATATGTTTCGTGAAAGGCATCCTGACCTCCACCACATCGTTCGCATTCCACTTTCTTCGGGGTATTTCCACGTACGAGCAAGGCTGGTATTTCTTGGCTACCGGCTTTCCGTTCAGAAGCACCTCAAAACCCTTTGTAGCCCAGTAGGGAACACGCAGTTTCAGGGCAAACTCACCTCCGCTGAAGGTCAGGCGGCTCTCCTCGGCCGGCCATTCACACTCTTGTTTGATGTTTACCTCGCCCCATCGTGCTTCCGTGGGTAGGTAGAGGGCCACGTAGAGACAGTCCCCACTATGGAAATAAGTTGCCTCCTGGTATTTCACGTGGTTTTCGGCTCCCGTGCCACCGCAGCACGTCTCCTGAGGTGTAGGACTGCCGAAGGGTTTCCTGCCGTTCAGTCCCACGGCATACTGGTAGCACACCCCATAGTTTTCCGGGTGTACGGAACCCACCAGTTGGTTGTACAGTACACGTTCATAGTAGTCCATGTAGCGGGCATCATCCGGGTCGAAGCAGTTGAGGTCCTTGGAGAGTTTGGCCAGGTTGTAGGCACAGCACGTCTCGTTGAGGTCAGGGTTCAGCCTCCGTTTCCCACTATGATCCGTCATGGCATTCGTGTTCATGCTGGCTGTCTGCGTGTAGGGTTGCCGCCACATCTCCCCGTTGCCCACGCTGCCCATGGCGTAGGCGTAGCGCCCCTGGATGAAGTTCCAGAAGTTCAGGGCCAGGTTGTAGTAGTAGGCTTTCCCGTGGGTGCGGTATGTGCGCAGTGCTCCCACTATCATGGGGATGTGCTGGTTGGCGTGCCTGGTGCGCAGGTCATCCACGTTGTGTGCCACGGGGTCGAAGAATGCCGGTGCATCGAAGCAGTTGGCCGCCTCGATGAGACGGGCTTTCTGTTCCTGGTCTTGCGACATCTCTGCCAACCTTGCCAGGGACTCCGACATGCCGCCCACCTCTCCGGCGATGTACATGTTCCACATCTCGTAGCGGTTGCCCGGACGTGACCTCCGTGCCGCGGTGTTGCCCTCCTGCTGGCAGAAGGTACGGTAGTGCATGCGGTTCCACACCCACATTCCCATGTCCATGGCTATGCGCAGTGCCGTGTCGGCTGTCTCCTTGTCGCTCTCCTTTATCACCAATGCGATGTCGATGAGTCCGGCCAGTTGCTTGTGGATGGTGTAGTAGGGGGCCCACACCCACTCCTCGTTGTTGTAGGCGCGGTAGCACTCTATCAGTGCAGGGTGTGCAGCCGGGATGGCATTCATGTAGCCGTAGCCATAGTGCCGGTAGTCCTTCTTGTGTTCATCGAAGGCAGCCCAGGTGCCCTTCATCTCTTTCAGAACGGGCTCCGGAGCATAGTCGCGTGCCTCGAAATAACGTCCCAGTGAGTCACTCCACACGAAGGTGCGTTCCTGACACTCCCGCATCTCACGTACCATGCGTGTGATCCTCTGGTGCAGTTCCTTCTTCACGTTGACGGTCTGTCCGTTGTAGAGAGTCACTTTGTCCTCTTCGCGTGCTCCGGCGTAGGCATGTGCCAGTGCCGAGAGGTAGTGGCCCGTACCATGCCCCTTCAGTTTTGTGGTAGGTGCGTCCCATCCGCTGCTCTGCGTGTAGCCCTCCGTGGGGAGTCCGTAGGTATCACGGTAGTTGTAGAGTTGCTGCGTGATGTCAAGCGAGAGCAGCATGCGCACATCCAGGTCACGGTTGCTGGTCAGTCGGTTTTTCCCCGTGAGGCGCACCTGGCTCAGTGGCAGCGGTTCGGCCTTGACACTGGACGGTACGGGTGTGGCATCCTCCACAACCACTATCTGTGCATCAATGGGGTATCCCTGCGGTGTATTGTTGTCACCCAGGATGAATCCCCGGACGGCATACTTTGTGCCTGCCGGTGTAGCCTGGGCATTGGCCTGCCGACGTTCCTCTGCCACATCGCTGTTGCTCCACCTTACCTGTCTCCATTCCTGTGTCCCGTCACTGTAGGTGACCCACACCTGCCAGGGCAGACGCGGAGCATGTCCCACGCACGTCTCTATGCGGACAGTCTCCACTCCTTTGATGGATCGTATCTTGGGTTTGGCACTGAGAGCAAGGGGAAGTACCAGCCACAGCAGCAGGGCGGTTCCTCCCCACAGGGAATGAATATTATTTCTTATGAACATGACAATTTCAATTAACAATGAATAATTAACAATTAACAATAGGCTGGCGCAATGCTATATCGCGCAGCCTATTGTTAATTGAACTATGCACTATGCACTTTCACTTTACTTCCCACTCAAATACACCGGCAGAGAGTCGGTCGGAGATTTTTACCTCAAGTTTCAGCGCGGTAGTTTCCACGGGGTCGAAGTTCACGGTGCAAGCCATACCTGCTTTCACGGGATATGCATCGGCTCCGCTCACGGGTTGCCATTCTCCCTGTGCGTCCAGGTAGTAGAGTCTCCAGCTCTCGGGCACGGTACAGCCACCCCATGGTTGGTCATCAAACCAATACACCGTGCTTGTCTGAACCTTCGTCTTGGTGGGGAAGGTGTAGGACAGCCATTCCGTAGAAGCCTTCTTGGGCCACCAGTGCGTGTAGGGAATGGAACGGTCGGTCTGGTCCTTAGGTACCAGTCCATCGGCAATGCTGCTCAGGGCAGAGATGCGCATGGACGAACCTATCTTGCTCTTGGAGGCCAGTGTCGGTGTGGTGGCAGGTCGTGTGGCCCTCATATCCTGTGGAAGCCATACCTTCATGTCTCCGCTTCCGCGGTGGCACCAAGCATAGTAGGGAATGAGCGTCAGTTTGACGTTCTTCACGCCCAATGTGCCCTTCTCATCGAAAGCCAGGGTCTGTGCATCCGTGGTCAGCGTCACGAGCTGTTGCGTCTTGTACTCCGTGAGCACTTCGCGGCTGGCATGGGGGATATAGGCATCCAGCGTCTGTGTGCCCAGTTCGAAACTGGGCTGCTGGTTGAGCAGTATGTTCTTGATGTCGAAGTCGTTGTCCTTCCATTCCGCACAATACACCAGCGGACCGCGCTCCACGGCCACCATGCCGCGGTCAGCCTCCACCCTGTTGTTGGCACGTACGGTACGCGCTTCCAGGTCAAAGTGAACATCGACTACGTCCCCGGCCTTCCACTTGCGCTGGATGACGGCATAGCCCTGTTCCAGGTTTTTTGCCTCCACAGGCTGTCCGTTTACCATGACGGAATAACCCAACCGTTTGTTGTCGGTATAGGCATAGAGGTCGCTGGCCACGGGCTGGTGGCGCACCCATCCCGGTATGCGTATCTTCATGGCAAACTCTCCTGCGGCATTCTTCTCCACCTTGACCTTTATGTCACCGCTGTAGGGATAACCCGTGGTCTGCTTCAGGGCCACCTTGCGGCCGGCTACTTCCAACGTGGAAGTGTTGGGCATGAAGAGGTTCACATAGACGTTGCGGTCCTTCACCGCGTAGATGTAACCCGGTACGGAGGGGATGAACCGGCAGATGTTGGAAGGGCAGCAGGCACATCCGAACCATGCCTGTCGCTGGTGCTGTCCCATGGACTCCAGCGGGTTGGGGTAGAAGAAGGCTCCTCCATCGAGCGATACACCCGAAATGAGACCGTTGTAGAGTGAGCGTTCCAGCACGTCATAGTACTTGGAGTCACCGTGCAGCAGGAACAGGCGGTAGTTGACATAGACATTGCCGATGGCTGCACACGTCTCACAGTAGGCTGACATGTTGGGCAGTTCGTAGTTCTTTCCGAAAGCCTCACCGCTGGCCGTAGCCCCTATGCCTCCCGTGATATAGAGTTTCTTGCTGACGATGTTTTCCCAGATGCGGTCAATGGCCTCTATGTACGCCTTGTCACCCGTCAGGGCAGCCACGTCGGCCATGCCGGCATACATGTAGGAAGCCCGCACGGCATGTCCCACCGCCTCGTCCTGCTCCACGACAGGCTTGTGGCTCTGCGAGTACTCCGTCTTGAAACTCGTCTTGCCGCGGTAGTCCAGCAGGAACTTGGCTTCATCGAGGTATTTCTTCTCGCCCGTGGCCAGGTACAGACGGCAGAGTGCCATCTCCGGAATCTGGTGTCCCGGTACTACGCATGCCTGTCCGGGATTGGGTCCCACCTCACGGCATACACAGTCCGCATAGCGTATGGCGATGTCCAGGAACTTGCGCGACCCCGTGGCCTGCCAGTGTGCCACAGCACCCTCCACCATGTGCCCCAGGTTGTAGAGTTCATGGCTCAGGTCTTCCTCCTTCGTCCAACGCTTGTCGCCTGCCCAGTGGTGCGGGTGTTGGGGGTTCATGGTACGTGCCGTGTAGAGGTAGCCGTCCGGTTCCTGTCCCTTGGCGATGATGTCCAGCACACTGTCTATGTAGGCCTCCAGCCGTTTGTCGGTGTAGGTCTGGAGTATGTAACTGGCTCCCTCGATGGTCTTGTAGGGGTCCGTGTCATCGAAGGAGTAGGGCATGACTTTCGACACATCGTACGCATCGCTGGGCTGTGCTGCCCTCTCGAAGTTCTTGTATCGTCCCTCGCTCTCGCACTTGCTGAAGGCCAGTGGTATGGTCACCTTGCGGCTGGCCTCGAAGCGCTGTCCCCAGAAACTGGCGGGATCTACCTTGACGGCGGTGAAGGGAACGGGTGTGATGGGGTAGCCGGCCGAGGCGGGTTTGTCCTTGGGGGCGGCTGTCGTGCCGAGGGCTGTGCCCAAGGCAATGGTCAGTAGGGTTGTCTTTATCTTCATTGTGTCAGTTGTTGTTTTTATAGGTTGTGTGCTTTTGGGTGGGTTCCTCATTCAATCTTAATCCTGTAGGGCAGTTGGTCATCCAGTTCCTCCTTCTCGTCCCAGGGGCACTGGA
>CALZGT010000136.1 GCA_945787235.1 uncultured Prevotellaceae bacterium | reverse complement strand
CATGATTACAGTATCGAATCTCGCCATTCAGTTTGGCAAACAAGTACTCTACAAGGATGTGAACATCAAGTTCACGAACGGTAACATCTATGGTGTAATCGGCGCCAACGGAGCTGGTAAGTCCACCTTGCTCCGCGCCATAAGTGGCGAACTGGAGGCCACCAAGGGAACCATCGAACTGGGCCCGGGAGAGCGACTCAGCGTGCTGGAACAGGACCACTTCAAATACGATGCAGAGACCGTGCTGAACACGGTACTCATGGGACACTCCACGATGTGGGAGGTAATGCGTGAGCGCGAGGCACTGTACAGCAAACCTGACTTCACCGACGAGGATGGCATCCGCGTGGCAGAACTGGAGGATAAGTTTGCCGAAATGGGAGGCTACACGGCGGAGAGCGATGCAGCCACGCTGCTGAGCGGTCTGGGCATCAAGGAGGCCAAGCACAACCAGCTGATGGGTGAGCTCTCGGGTAAGGAGAAGGTGCGCGTCATGCTGGCCAAGGCTCTCTTCGGCAATCCCGACAACCTCTTGCTCGACGAGCCTACCAATGACCTCGACCTTGAGACTGTGGAATGGCTGGAGGAGTACCTCGGCAACTTCGAGCATACCGTGCTGGTGGTCAGCCACGACCGTCACTTCCTCGATGCTGTCAGCACGCACACGGTGGATATCGACTTTGGCAAGGTGACTCTCTTTGCCGGCAACTACTCTTTCTGGTACCAGAGTTCACAGCTGGCCCTGAAGCAGGCACAGAACCAGAAGGCAAAGGCTGAGGAGAAGCGCAAGGAACTGGAGGAGTTCATACGCCGTTTCAGTGCCAACGTGGCCAAGAGCAAGCAGACGACAAGCCGCAAGAAGATGCTTGAGAAACTCAATGTAGATCAGATACAGCCCTCTACCCGCAAGTACCCGGGCATCATCTTCCAGATAGAGCGCGAACCGGGCAACCAGATTCTGGAGGTACACGACCTGAAGGCCACGATGGAGGATGGTACCGTGCTCTTCGACAACGTGGAATTCAACATCGAGAAGGGACAGAAAGTGGTGTTCCTGAGCCATGACCCCCGTGCCATGACAGCTCTCTTTGAAATCATCAACGGCAACCGTGAGGCAGACAAGGGTACCTACAACTGGGGCGTGACCATCACCACGGCCTATCTGCCCGTGGATAACACGTCCTTCTTCCAGAGCGAGATGAACCTGGTCGATTGGCTGAGCCAGTTCGGAGAGGGCAACGAGGTGTATTTCAAGAGTTTCCTCGGCAGGATGCTCTTCAGCGGCGAGGACGTGCTGAAGAAGGTCAACGTGCTGTCGGGAGGTGAGAAGATGCGTTGCATGATAGCCCGCATGCAGCTCAACAATGCCAACTGCCTCATTCTCGACACGCCTACCAACCACCTCGACCTGGAAAGCATCCAGGCCTTCAACAACAACCTGAAACTCTACAAGGGCAACGTACTCTTTGCCAGTCATGACCACGAGTTCATTCAGACCATCGCCGACCGTATCATTGAGTTGACACCCAACGGATGCATCGACAAGCTCATGACCTACGACGACTACATCCACGATGACAAGATCAAGGAGTTGCGCGTCAAGATGTATGGCGAGTAAGGGAGACTGCAACATTGGCAGATTATGCGCCAAAATGTACTGAAAACGGCTGGTCATGAAGATTTGGCAGAAATGTTGTAGCAAATTCAGCAGAATAAAAGCTAAGACAGACATGAGCAAGGAAACAAACAACGAGAATGTAGAGACACTGAACGTGAACATCAACGAAGGAACGGAACAAACTACCGAGGCAACTGAGGCTCAGCAGCCCCAGGAGGCTGAGGAGGTGAAGGAACCTACCCTGGAGGAGCAGCTGGAGGCCGCCAAGGCTGAAATAGAGGCCCTGAAGACGCAGCAGCTCTACAAGCAGGCGGAGTTCGAGAACTTCCGCAAGCGTGTCATCGCAGAGAAGACCGAGCTTATCCTGAACGGAGGACGCAAGGTGCTGGCTGCCATGCTGCCCGTGGTGGACGACCTGGAGCGTGCCCTGGAGCACATGGACAAGGCTGAGGACACCGCTGCGCTGAAGGAGGGTGTCGATTTGATATACAAGAAGTTCCTTTCGACACTGAAGGCACAGGGTGTGACACCCATTGACACGCAGAACGCGGACTTCAACACGGACTACCACGAGGCGGTGACACAGTTCCCTGCCCCCACGGACGAGCTGAAGGGCAAGGTCATCGACTGTACCGAGAAGGGCTACATGCTCAATGACAGCGTGCTGAGATTCGCCAAGGTAGTAGTAGGTATTTAATTCCCAGAAACCACCCAATTTTCAGAACCCACCTAAACATTCAGGAAGAAGATGGCAAAACGTGATTATTACGAAGTGCTGGGCGTCGATAAAGGCGCATCAAAGCAGGACATAAAGAAGGCATACCGTAAGATGGCCCTCAAATACCACCCTGACCACAACCCCGGTGACAAGGAGGCGGAGGAGAAGTTCAAGGAGGCCGCCGAGGCATACAGCGTGCTGAGCGACGACGAGAAGCGTCAGCGCTATGACCAGTTCGGACATGCCGGAGTGGATGGCAACGGAGGCTTCGGAGGAGCTGGCGGTGGTTTCGGAGGCATGAACATGGAGGATATCTTCTCTGCCTTCGGAGACATCTTCGGTGGACATGCCGGAGGCTTCAGTGGCTTCAGCGGCTTCGGTGGTTTCGGAGGCGGTGGGGCGGCTCAGCAGCAGTCGCGCGGCAAGAACCTGCGCCTGAAGGTGCGCCTCACGCTGGAAGAGGCGGCCAAGGGTGCTACGAAGAAGTTCAGCATAAAGAAGATGGTGAACTGCGACCATTGCCACGGCAGCGGCAGCGAGGACGGCAAGACGGAACGCTGCCCGCAGTGTGGTGGTTCGGGCGTGGTGAAGAAGGTAGTGAACAGCATGTTCGGACGCATGCAGACACAGTCGCCCTGTCCACACTGCAACGGGGAAGGCACTGTCATCAAGAACAAGTGTACGCACTGTGGTGGCGAAGGCGTGGTACAGGGACAGGAAACCGTAGAGGTAAACATCCCTGCCGGTGTGGATAATGGCATGGTGGTCAACGTACCCGGAAAGGGCAACGCTGGACGGCGCAATGGTATGCCGGGTGACATACAGGTGTATATCGAGGTGGAACCGCATAAGGAGTTCGTCCGCGAGGAACAGAACCTTATCTACAACCTGCTCCTAGACTTCCCTACGGCAGCACTGGGCGGCACGGTGGAGATTCCTACACTGGACGGACGTGTCAAGATAAAGATAGAGCCTGGCACGCAGCCCGGCAAGGTGGTTCGCCTGCGCGGCAAGGGTATGCCTGCAGTCCAGGGCTATGGCTATGGTTTCGGTGACCTCGTGGTACACATCAGTATCTATGTGCCTGAAAATCTCGGAAAGAAGGAGCGCGAATTGATTGAAGAGATGCAGAAATGCGAGACGATGAAGCCGAGCAGCAGCATCAAGGAAAAGATTTTCCGCCGCTTCAAGAGCCTCTTTGATTAATTAATAAATAATAATTAACAATTAACAATCGGCTGCGCGGTGACATTGCGCCAGTCGATTGTTCATTGTTCATTGTTAATTGCGCCAGCCCGTTGTTCATTGTTAATTGTTCATTGAAGACATGTCTTACGAAGAAACCTTGCAATACCTCTTTAATGTGGCACCCCTGTTCCAGCAGATAGGACAGGGAGCCTACAAGGAGGGACTCAGCAATACACACGCGCTGGATGCCCACTTCGGACATCCTCACCGCGCTTTCCGTACCATCCACGTGGCAGGTACGAACGGCAAGGGTTCGTGCAGCCATACGCTGGCTGCCATCCTGCAGTCAGCAGGTTACCGCATGGGGCTTTACACGTCGCCTCACCTGGCAGATTTCCGCGAGCGTATCCGCGTGAACGGCAAAATGATAAGTGAGCAGCGTGTCATTGATTTTGTGGAGCAGGAACGGGCGTTCTTCGAACCTCTCTATCCCTCTTTCTTTGAACTCACCACAGCCTTGGCCTTTCTCTATTTCAAGGAGCAGAAGGTTGATGTGGCCGTCATCGAGGTAGGACTGGGCGGAAGGCTGGACTGTACGAACATCATACGTCCGGAACTTTCCGTCATCACGAACATCAGTTTTGACCATACGCAATTCCTGGGCAACACACTGCCCCAGATAGCCCATGAAAAGGCGGGCATCATCAAGGAGGGAGTGCCGGCCGTCATCGGTGAAACGGGCGGAAACGCCGATGTGAAAGGGGTCTTCCTACACAAGGCGTTGGAGGTGAACACCAGCATTCTCTTTGCCGACGAGACTGACGAGGTGCTGGAAAGCACGCCTACTGCGGAAGGAGGACGGCATTATGTGACAAGGCACTTCGGTAACCTCGAAGCCCAGCTGGGAGGTGACTGCCAGGTGAAGAATACCACTACCCTACTGAATGCTGTATTGGTGCTGCGTAGGTGTGGCTTTGAACTCTCCGACGAGCATGTCCATGAGGGGTTCCGGCACGTGTGCGACATGACGGGACTGCAGGGACGCTGGCAACGGGTAGCAGCATGTCCGCTGACCCTCTGCGACACGGGTCACAACGTGGGAGGTCTGCAGTACATCGCCCGCCAACTGGCTGCCACACCCCATGAACGGCTGCACATCGTACTCGGCATGGTAGGCGACAAGGATGTCAGGGGCAGTCTGGCACTGCTGCCTAAGGAGGCTACCTACTATTTCACCCAGGCCTCGGTGAAAAGGGCTATGGAGGCGAGCCAGATAGCAAGGCTGGGAGCGGAAATGGGACTGCACGGAACGGCCTTCGCAACCGTGGAAGAAGCCTATCGGGAGGCCACTCATGAGGCAGGGGAAAAAGACCTCATTTTCGTGGGTGGAAGTAGCTTCATTGTGGCTGACTTCCTGAAAATCCATTCAATTTAACTTGCTTTTTGCATTTTTTCCATCTTTTCTTTGTCTGATTGAAAGTTTTTCATTAAATTTGCCATTGAAACTAACAAAGCAAATCTAAATAAACTTTAAATCATAAAAAGATGGAAAAGACAAATTTGTCTGGCCTGAAGCGCGAAGACTTTCAGGCCGTAGTACAGGGAAAAGAGACTGACCTCTACACACTGAGTAATGACAATGGCGTTCAAATCCAGGTGACCAACTACGGCGGTGCCGTGGTGGCTATCATGGTGCCCGACCGTGACGGCAACTTTGCCAACGTCATCCAGGGACATACCAACATCGACGAGGTAGTCAACAGTCCCGAACCTTTCCTCTCTACCCTCATCGGCCGCTACGGCAACCGCATCTGCAAGGGTAAGTTTACCATGAATGGCAAGGAATACACGCTGGCCTGCAACAATGGCGTGAACCACCTGCATGGCGGTCCCACCGGCTGTCATGCCCGCGTGTGGGATGCCGAGCAGGTCAATGACCAGGAATTAGTATTGCGCTATACGTTTGCCTACTATGAGGAGGGATTCCCCGGTGAACTGCGCATGACGGTGAAGTACTCGCTCACCAATGACAATGAGTTTGTCATCGACTACCGCGGCACGACCAACAAGAAGACCATCGTGAACATGACGCACCACGCCTTCTTCTCGCTGACGGGCATCGCCAATCCCACGCCTACACAGCTGGATTGCGAACTGCAGATCAACGCTGACTTCTACCTGCCCATCGACGAGACGAGCATTCCTACCGGCGAGATTCTCAAGGTAGAGGGTACTCCCTTTGATTTCCGTACCCCCAAGCTGGTGGGCAAGGACATCGAGGCTGACGATGAGCAGATCAAGAACGGAAGTGGCTTCGACCACAACTACATCCTGAACAAGAAGGAACCCGGAGAACTTTCGCTGGCTTGTCGCCTGAAGGACCCCAAGAGCGGACGTGTGCTGGAGACCTACACCACGGAGCCCGGCCTGCAGTTCTACAGTGGTAACTTCCTGAGTGGCATCAAGGGTCAGCACGATGCTACCTTCCCCAAGCGCAGTGGTCTCTGCTTCGAGGCTCAGCACTTCCCCGACACTCCCAACCGTCCTTACTTCCCCACCGTCATTCTCAAGCCCGGTGAGATTTACACGCAGAAGACGGTTTATAAGTTTGACGTAGAATAAATTCCAAGGTTTCAGGCTCTGGCCATCCTGTTGAGGTTTCCTTCTTGGGGAACGGGCAAGGGGGCCAGAACCTGAAGCCTTGTTTTTTGCATAAAAAAACTAACTAAATAACTAAAAGAAACATTTATGAGTAATCAAAAGAAACAATGGGCTGCCATCATCGTGATGATTGGCCTGTTTGCCATGATTGCGTTCGTGACGAACCTGTGTTCGCCCATGGGTGT
>CALZGT010000135.1 GCA_945787235.1 uncultured Prevotellaceae bacterium | reverse complement strand
AGCGTGTTGCCCTGCGGTACATAGACCATGTTGCACCGGGTGCGGGGCGACACGGGGACAGACATGCCAGAGGCATACATCTCCACCGTACCCTGGTCCGGTTGCAGCAGGGCGAGGATGAGTCGGATGAGGGTTGTCTTTCCCGCTCCCGTCTCGCCCAGAATGGCCGTGGTGGAACCTGGTGGGAAATCATGGTTCAGGTGCGAGAGAATCTTCCGCTTGTGGTCATCGTAGGCAAAGGAGACATCGCGCAGGCGTATGCCGGCACAGGACGTGAAGCGGATCGGTTCCCCCTCTTCCTCCAGGGGCGTGTCCTCCAGTTCCATGAGTCGTTCGGCCGCCGTGAGTGCGCCGATGAGTATGGGCACGAAGCGCGTCATCTCGCGGAAGGGACTCTGTATCTGTCCCACCAGTTGGATGAATGCCAGCATCATGCCGTAGGTTATGGTACCCTCGTGCAGGCGGTTCACTCCCCACAGGAAAGTGATGAGGTACCCCGTGGCAAATCCCATGCTGAGCAAGGTGCTTGAAGAGGAAGAAAAGAGTGTCTGGTGCCGTATCTGCCGCCGCAGCGTGGCCTGCGTCTCCGCCAGGCGGTCCGCCATTGTCCGGGTGCGTTCCAGCGTCATGAGCACCATGCGGTGCTGAATGCTCTCGGTGAGCAGGCTCTGTATGCGGCTGTCCGTCTGCCGGATGTCGCGTGTCAGCCTACGCATCCTGTTCACGTAGAGTCGGCTCAGCAGGGCAAAGACAGGTACGATGACGAGGATGAGGCAGGCCAGCATGGCATCCATGGAGTAGAGATAGCAGAAGGCACCCACGAGCCGCACCGTGACCCCCAGGGCCTGGGGCAGCGTGTCGGTGATGGCCGTGGTGACGTCGCGCACGTCGCGCTCCAGACGGTTCAGCGTGTCTCCGCTGTGCCGCTTTTCGTGTCCTGTCCATCGGCTCTGCATCAGCCGGCTGAAGAGCGTATGCTGCATCCTGTTCTGGGCCTTGACCCCAAGCAGGGCGGCTATCCATTTGCGGCTGAATCCTATGACAATCTGCGAGAGGATGATGCCGATGAGCAGGATGGCAGCCAGGCGCAGGGAACTCTCCTCGCGTCCCGTGGCAATATCTACGGCCAGTTTGGTGGCCGCGATGAAGGCAAAGTCCAGTCCTACGGCCGCCACGCCAATGAAGGCATTGAGTACGGACTGGAAACGGAAAGGCTTTGCGGTGCGCCAGAACCAACGTAGGGTGTTCATGAATTCAGACTCGCATGTCGTTGCCCCACATGAGTTTGTGGCGCAGGGTACGGAAGAAGGAATTGTCGGAACGCTTCAGCAGGCAGATGGGGTAGGGGGCACGCCGTATGGTGAGCTTGACCTGTTCCGCACACGTCTCGCTGCGTCCGTCGATGGCTACCAGGAACTGGTGGCTGCGGCTCTCCACGCCCAACTCTATCTCCACGTCGTCGTGCAGGGTGAGTGGCCGCACGTTGAGGCTGTGCGGAGCCACGGGAACCAGTCCTATGGTGTGGCTGTCGGGTGTCATGATGGGACCTCCTACCGAGAGGGCATAGCCCGTGGAGCCAGTCGGTGTGTTGATGATGAGGCCATCGGCCTGGTAGGTGGTGAGGTATTCACCATTGATGCTGATGCGGATGCTGATCATGGAGGAGTTGTCACGCTTGAGGACAGCCACCTCGTTGAGGGCGTATGGATGGGCAGAAGGATTTCCCTCAGAGTATTCCACCTGCAGCACGCTGCGCTCCTCGATGGTGTAGAGTCCCTCGTAGATGTCGTGTATGGCGTTGTCGATGTCGTCGGCCGAGATGTCGGCCAGGAAGCCCAGACGCCCCATGTTGATGCCCAGCATCGGGATGCGCTTGTCGCCCACCCGTGAGGCTGCCTCCAGGAAAGTGCCGTCGCCTCCCATGCTGACCACTACGTCGGCATCAAAGTCATTGCCAGTGATGATACCATGGACGCGGAGGCTGAGTTGGAGGTTATGGACGAGGTAGTCATGGAAGGACGCATCCATGAATATTTCGGCTTTGCGCTCTTCCAGCAGGCAGAGCAACTTCTGTACAGCCAGTGATTTTTTGGCCTGATATACGTTTCCGAAAAGTGCAAATCGAAGTTTTCTGTTCATTAAATTGGCGAATGTTTTTGCAAATATACACTTTTTTATTAACTTTGCCGCCACAGAGCAAAATAATTTGAGAAAAATGACGAAATTAAGTGTAAATATCAATAAGGTGGCGACAATCCGCAACGCCAGAGGTGCCAACAATCCCGACGTGGTGCGTGTGGCCCTGGACTGCGAGCGTTTCGGTGCACAGGGCATCACGGTACACCCCCGGCCCGATGAGCGTCACATCCGTCATCAGGATGTCCTGGATCTCAAGCCACGACTTACTACGGAATTCAACATAGAGGGCAACCCTGAACCCGACTTTGTCAATCTAGTGCTCCAGGTAGTTCCTGCCCAGGTCACTCTCGTGCCTGACACGCATGACCAGTTGACCAGCAATCATGGCTGGGATCCCCGTACACATTTTGACTTCCTCCGGGGGGTTACGGAGAAATTCCATGGCAAGGGCATACGGGTGAGTATCTTCGTGGATGCCGATGAGGAGATGGTGGAATGGGCTGCCCGCACAGGTGCCGACCGTGTGGAGCTCTACACCGAACCCTACGCCTCCCTCTATGCTGCCGACCGTGATGCTGCCATCGCTCCCTTTGTCAGGGCCGGCGAGAGGGCCAAGGAGCTGGGGCTGGGACTGAACTGCGGGCATGACCTCAGTCTTGAGAACCTCGCCTTCATGCACCGGCAGATGCCCTACATAGATGAGGTGAGTATCGGACATGCCCTCATCTGCGATGCCTTGTACCTGGGACTGGAGGAGACGATAAGGCGGTACAGGGAGCAGTTGGGTTAGTTCATAGTTCATAGTTAAGGGGTTATAGGTTATCGAGAAGGTTATGGAAGTGTTTGAGGCAGTATTCGGGTTATAGTTCGCATTCCCTATTGAGCAGCCATGACCTCTAATCTCAAAAACAATAACCCTTTCGATAACCAATAACCAATAACTCCATATTATTATTCACTGTTAATTGAAGTATATGATTTATCTGTTTCTTGCCCAGGGATTTGAGGAGATTGAAGCCCTGGCAGTAGTTGACATTCTCCGCCGCGCGGAAGTGCAGGTGGAGACCGTTTCCATTACCGACAACCAGGTGGTGTTTGGCGCCCATGGCATTCCTGTCATTGCCGAGCGCATTCTTCCAGCCATCGATTTTGATGATGCCGAGATGTTTATCCTGCCCGGAGGTCTGCCAGGTTCTCTCCACCTGGATGCCTGCGAAGAACTGCGTCAGGGCATCCGTCAGTTGTACGAGACCGGTAAGACACTGGCAGCCATCTGTGCCGCCCCCATGGTGTTCGGCCACATGGGACTGCTCAAGGGTCTGAAGGCCACCTGCTACCCCGGTTGTGAGGGTCATCTGGAGGGAGCTACCTATACGGGTGCCCTGGTGGAGCAGGATGGGCAGTTCATCACCGGCAAGGGTCCTGCCGCCGCTTTCGAGTTTGCCTACGCCATCGTAGAGCATCTGGGTGGTGCTGACAAGGTGAAGGCACTGCGCGAGGGCATGATATATAATGAGGTGAAAGGCTGCTAAGCTGCAGCGCGCTGCGTTGTGCTTCTGCAGAGCGACATAATGTACCTCCCGGGAGTTGGCCCCTCGCGGGCCAAACTCCTGCGTGAGGAGATGGGTATCCACACTTGTGGAGACCTGGCCTTGTATTTCCCCTTCAAGCACCTCGACCGCACGCGCGTCTATTATATCCACGAACTCACGGCCGACATGCCCTTCGTGCAGATTCGGGGCAGAATCCTCAGTTACGAAGTGATGGGGGAGGGACGCAAGCAGCGTCTCGTGGGACATTTCACCGATGGCCACGGCCTCATTGACCTGGTCTGGTTCAATGCCACGAAATGGGTCAGGGAGCAATATAGGGAGGAGAAGGAATACATCGTGTTCGGCAGACCCCAGTATTATCCCAACACAGGCCGTTTCAGCATAACCCACCCCGAGATAGACGATGCCGCTGTGCTGACACTCAGCAGCATGGGTATGCAACCTTATTACACCATTCCTGTCAAGGCGGCCAAGCGCGGACTTAGTTCCCGTACCATAGAACGACTCACCAACACCCTGTTCCACCAATTGGAGGAACGCTTTCCCGAGACCCTACCGACCTGGTTCGTAGAGCGTTACCGACTGATGGGACGCGATGAGGCTATCCGCCACATGCACTATCCGCAGCAGGCCGAACTCCTGAGCCGTGCCAGTTACCGCCTCAAGCTGGAAGAGCTCTTTTACATCCAGCTCGGCATCCTCAAGCTCGCTACCGACCGCCAGAAGGAGGTGCATGGCATTCCCTGCCCCCGTGTCGGCACCATGTTCCTGGACTTCTACCACCACCATCTGCCCTTCACCCTGACCGGGGCGCAGCAGCGTGTGGTGAAGGAGATGCATGCCGACATGAAGAGCGGGCGGCAGATGAACCGTCTGCTGCAGGGCGACGTGGGCAGCGGCAAGACGCTGGTGGCCCTGCTCGTCATGCTGCTGGCCATCGACAACGGTCTGCAGGCTTGCATTATGGCTCCCACGGAGATTCTTGCCGAACAGCACCTGGAGACTTTCCGCCAGTTCCTTGGCGACATGCCGTTGCGTGTGGAACTCCTCACGGGCATGGTGAAGGGCAAGCGGCGCAAGGCGGTCCTGGAGGCACTGGCCTCGGGCGAGGTACACATCCTGGTGGGTACCCATGCCGTGATAGAAGACCCCGTGGAGTTCCGCAACCTGGGACTTGTCATCATCGACGAGCAGCATCGTTTCGGCGTGGCCCAGCGAGCCCGTCTGTGGCGCAAGAACGTGGTGCCCCCTCATGTCCTTGTGATGACGGCCACCCCCATTCCCCGTACCCTGGCCATGACGCTCTACGGCGACCTCGACGTGAGTGTCATCAACGAGTTGCCTCCCGGTCGTAAGCCCATCCTCACCGTACACCACTATGACAGCCATCGCCTGACACTCTATGACGGCATCCGCAAACAGGTGAGGCAGGGCAGGCAGGTCTATGTGGTCTATCCCCTCATCCGGGAGAGCGAGAAGCTGGACCTGAAGAACCTGGAGGATGGCTACGATACCCTGTGCCAGGCTTTTCCCGAGTTCCGGCTCAGCAAGGTGCATGGCCGCATGAAGGCTGCCGAGAAGGATGCCGAGATGCAGCGTTTTGCGCGTGGTGAGACGCAGATTCTCGTATCCACTACGGTTATCGAGGTGGGAGTCAACGTGCCCAATGCCAGCGTGATGGTCATCGAGAACGCCGAACGCTTCGGACTGGCCCAGCTCCATCAGTTGCGGGGACGGGTGGGACGCGGTGCCGAGCAGTCCTACTGCATCCTGGTCACGGGGTACGAGCTGAGTACAGACACACGGAGGCGCATCCAGATCATGACGGAGACGAACGACGGCTTCGAGATTGCCGAGGCTGACCTCAAGTTTCGCGGGCCCGGCGACCTGGAGGGAACACAGCAGAGCGGCACTGCCCTCGAACTGCGGGTGGCCAACCTGGCACGCGACGGGCAGATAGTGCAGCAGGCACGCGACATGGCACGCGAGGTGGTGGAGGCTGACCCCGAACGCACGCGCCCCGAGTATGCCGTGCTCTGGCAAAGGCTGGCTGAGCTGGGCAAGGACAAGCAGGACTGGGGAAGCATATCGTAGGGCATAGTTCCTAAATTTGCAGTCATAACAGGGGCTGAGTTGAGGTTGCAATTGGTTTTCTTTTCACTTGCTAATTTACAACTATTTCTTCAAACTACTGTTACTTTAAGAGTTTAATAAAATTAGACCATCACAAAGGGCGGGATACTTTAGTTAAGTTATAGGTTTTTAGTCAGTTGAATATTAAATTAAAGTATTATTGAAATTATGAAAAAAAGATTTACTGCATGTTTGACAACGCTCATTCTCAGCGTGTTCTTCTCAATTTCTGCATCAGCATACGATACTTGGGTGGATGGTATTTACTATGACATTTCTGGAACAACCGCCACAGTAACGTCTGGCGATAATAAATATTCAGGTAACATAGTGATTCCCGAATCTATTACTTATAATAATTCAAAATATTCCGTAACAAGTATTGGAAGAGAGGCTTTCTGTGGTTGCAGCGGCTTGACATCTATCACCATCCCGAATTCTGTGACAAGTATTGGCCTATCTGCTTTCGAAAGTTGCACTGGCCTCACCTCCGTCACGATACCTAATTCTGTGAAAAGTATTGGAAGTGATGCTTTCTGGGGTTGCCGCAGCCTCACCTCCGTCACGATTCCTAATTCTGTGAC
>CALZGT010000134.1 GCA_945787235.1 uncultured Prevotellaceae bacterium | reverse complement strand
CTCCACCATTGCCACCCACAGTCCTGTGGCTACCCGTCCCAACTTCCAGATTCTCTTCTATCCCGTCATCTCCATGGACAAGGAGGTGACCCACCTCGACTCACACAACTGCCTCATCGGGGAGCATGCTTCCCGTGAAATGGAGGACCTCTACAGCAATGCGCTTCAGGTGAACGCTGACACCCCGCCTGCCATCCTGCTCCTCTCCGACGATGACCGCGTGGTCATTCCGCGCAATTCCGCCGAATACTACCTTGCGCTCAAGAAGGCTGGGGTGAAGGCCAACATCCATGTCTATCCCTCGGGAGGCCATGGCTGGGGATGCCGCGAGAACTTCCGCTACCACAAGGAGATGATGCGCGACCTGCAGATATGGCTCGACACGCTGAAATAATTTTCTTGGTACAGAATTGTCCTCAACCAACTTCGGCATCCAACAACAGATTTATCTTCAATCAACTACGACCCCATGAAAAGACTCATCATTTGTACCCGTCGGGAAGGTCTCCCTTTGCCAGGAGACGACACCCCCGTCATTGCCGTCAGCGAGAAACACATCGGCAAGTGCCGCGGCTGCATGCGTTGCAAGTACGTGAAGAAGTGCATCGCCTACCAGGATGATGCACAGGAGTGCCTGCCCCTCATTCAGGAGGCCGCCCACCTCGATATCTACCTCCAGTCCGGGAGCCAGACCCGCGTGCTCTTCGACCGCACGCTCTATGCCCTGGAAGGCGAGGGTCGCACCTTCACACTCCATGTGGAGGATGAAGCCGAGGCAGATTATCTCAAAAACCTGTTGACATGGGCTGGTTACAAGGAAGGATGAAGCTTGCCATGAGGGAAATCCTCATGGCACTCATAGGGCTGCAGGGTATGACGATGCTGGCTGGTGTAAAGACCGAAAGGGGAGGGAGGTAGATTATCTTCCTCCCCTGCTGTTACTGCCGCGGCTGCTTCCCCTAGAACCACCGTTCATGCCACCGCTCTGGGTCATACTGCTCGACTGGGAACCTCTGCCGACGTGGGTGCTGCGTGAGCTGCTTCGGCTGAAGCTGTTTCTCGTCTGTCTTTTTTCAATATTTCGTGAGGTGCTGGTACCTTCGTACCTGCGTGTGGTAGCATTGCCATGGTCGTAGCTGCGTGAGGTGTTGGTTCTGTCATACTGGCGTGTGGTGGCGTTGCCACGGTCGTAATTGCGTGAGGTGCTGGTACCTTCGTTCCTGCGTGTGGTGCTGCCGCGTCCGTTGAAGTTTTCCGTGCGGTTCGTGTTGTTTTCGCGTCCATACCCCCTCCGGCCCTCTCCCTGGTTGTGGTTTCCGTTGGGCAGGTCGAAGGAGAATCCGTTGCCCTCCACACGTCCGTTTCCGTGGGGCAGTTCCCTGCCTCCTCCACGGTTGGCACTCATGCCCGGTCTCAGTCCTGGACGGCCCCCGTTGTGGTGAGCCCGGTCGTTTCCCCTGAATCCGCCATGCCAGACGGGACGGCGGTCATGGTAGAAGCCGGCATGGAAGTGGTCGCGGCAATGAGCTCCCCGGTAGCTGTAGTAGAAATGCGGGCGTGAGTAGTAGAAGTAGTCACGGGCGTAGAAGGTGTAGATGGGGAAGAACCAGCCGCCGTGTCTCCAGCATACAGGACGGAAGAAGTAATCAGCTGCGGTGAAGAGCGTCCACTGCCAGTCATATAGGATGGCGCGGAGGTCTGCATTGCGATATACGTAGCATTTGCCGTAGATGTCATCCGCCGTGCGGAGTCCCATCAGGTAGTCGAGGTTTATCTCGTAGGCATACTCATACTGTTCGTCGTTGAGGTTCAGTTCGTAAGCCATCTTGTCTGTCAGATACAGGGCCTCCTCACGTGCTCTCTCGTAACTCATGGCCTTGGCACTCAGGGTGCTCAGGATAAGGGTAAGGGTAAAAAGTAAGCGTTTCATGACTCTCGTGGTTTTAGGTTTCTGGTGCAAAGGTACGAAAAGTCATGAAACGCCGGAAAGGAAATATCCTAACCCGTGGGGGGAAAATCCCTACAAAGGGTATGGGGCTTGGATTTGAGGGCTGTAAAGGCAGATTTGGCAGCTGGAATTACGTGCAAAAATGGCTACAGAAGCAGGTTTACAGTGGGCAGCAGAAGCAGAAATGACCCTGGAAATGTTTCTCCACCTCGGGAGGGAGAGCACGGAACAGGCCGAAGACGCTGCTTCCCGAACCCGACATGCAGGCATAGGATGCCCCCAGGCTGTAGAGCTCCCGTTTCACCTCCTCCACGACGGGATGGAGGGCAAAGACACTCTTCTCGAAGTCGTTGAAGACACATGACCGCCACTGCTCGACGGGACGGGCGAGTGCCTCGTGAAGCTCTAGAGTGGGGAAGGCTGGAGTCACCCGCGAGTACGCCTCCTTCGTGGAGACGAAAGCCTCAGGCTTCACCAGGACCAGATACCAGCCCGAGAGGTCAATGTCGATGGACGAGAACTCGTTCCCGATGCCCTCGGCAAAGGTCGGCTGGGAACGGACGAAGAAGGCGCAGTCAGCCCCCAGCGTGCCCACCATCCTCTCCATTTCCTTGTCAGAGAATCCCAGTTGGAAGGTCTCGTTGAGCAGCCGCATCATGGCAGCCGCATCACTCGACCCACCTCCCAATCCAGCCCCCGAGGGGATGCACTTGCGGAGCGTGATGCTTACGGGAGGCACCTCCCGATACTGGCGCACGAGGCGCAGGGCACGCATCACGAGGTTGTCGTGGAGGTCGCCATTCACCGGGATTCCCGTAATCAGGAGTGAATCCTCCTCCGCTTCTCTGATGAGCAGTTCGTCGCAGAGCGGGATAGGGTAGAAGACCGTCTGGAGGTTGTGATACCCGTCAGGACGACGTTCCGTTACGTAAAGTCCGATGTTTATCTTGCAGCAGGTTTTCATGTCAATATCTCCCTTATTTGATAATACCATGGCGGTAGGCATAGAGCAGTTCCTGAAGTTCCTTGATCTGCTCGCCCAGGACGCGCCCCTTGTCCGTGTCGCGCACCATGATGCGGTTGCCCGTCATCTCCACGATCTGCTTGCTGCTCTTGATGTCCGTGCCTTGCAGCACGGCATCCTTGGTGCTGGTGAACGGCTCATGCTGGATGAGTTCGAACCCCCGACTGTGATAGACCAGCGTGTAGCCCGCTATGCCCGTCGTGGTGTGGTAAGGTTCGGCAAATCCCCCGTCGATGACCATGAGCCTGCCGTCCGCCTTGATGGGATTCTCGCCCTGCGCCACGTGCACGGGCACGTGTCCGTTGATAATGTGGCGGTGCTCGCCCTCTACCCCGAAGGCATCGAGGATGTAGTCACACACTCGTGCGTTGTCGCGCATCAGGTAGTAATGCCCCTTCTCCTCCACATGCGTCTTCTTGTCCGCTATGAAATAGCGTTCGAAGGTCGTCATCTTCGACTTGTCGAACAAGGGCGAGTCCTTGCCGCACCACAGGTACCAGAAGTAGTCGATGGCAAACTGCCTTGCCGGCCTGGGCGTGTCCGTGTTGAAGGCCGCCCTGATGGTCATGCCTATCTGGTGCATCAGTGCCCTGCCCGAAAGCCGCTTGCCCTGCAGTTCCACCTCGCGCAGCGTGCCGTCGGCATTCATGGGCACAGAGGCGTGGAAGAGCAGGTTGCTGTTGCAGATGGCATACATGCAGCCGTGCTGCAGCAGGCACTGGATGTGCTTCTGCAACTTGGCCGAGATGCGGAACGAGTGATGCAGTTTCTCCACGAGGTCTTTTTCCTCGGCCGTGAGTTCGTAGGGGTGCTCCGGTTGGATGGTCGGGAAATTCGTGTCGAGCAGCGGATAGGTGTTGCCCTCGTAGCCGTAGGTGCCCTGGGCGAAGTCGATGCGTTCGAGCACCCTGCGCTCCTTCATGCCCCACTCGGGCCGCTGGTCGATGAGCTGTCCCTCCAGCTTGAACTGCAGGATGGTGATAGCCTTGTGCATCTGTGCCACCAGCCTCTTCTGCTTCTCGCTGAGCGTTGCGCTCTTGGCATCCAGTCTGGGTCGGAACAAGGTGCAGGGGTCATCCTTGTAGGTATCCATGGCAAAGGTAGCCAGGGGAAGTAGGTTGATGCCATAGCCCTCCTCCAGCGTGGCCATGTTGCCGAAGCGGAGCGAGAGGCGCAGCACGTTGGCAATGCAGGCATTGTTGCCTGCGGCAGCTCCCATCCAAAGCGCGTCGTGGTTGCCCCACTGGAAGTCGAAGTTGTGATACCCCAGCAGGTGGTCCATGATGATGTGCGCCCCGGGTCCCCTGTCGAAGACATCCCCCAGGATGTGGAGCTGATCGACGGAGAGCTGCTGTATGACGTAGCAGATGGCGATGATGAAGGAGTCGCTCTGCCCCGTCTCGACGATGCCCTGGAGGATAGCGTCCCAATACGCCTGCTTGCTCTCGTCGTTGCGCGACTCGTGGAGCAGTTCCTCGATGACGTAGGCATACTCCTTGGGCAGTGCCTTGCGCACGCGGCTTCGCGTATATTTGGCACTCACCTCGCGGCATACGGGGATAAGCCGCGTCAGCGTCGTGGAGTAGAACTCCGTGAGGTTCTCCTCACTGGCCTTGATGATTTCGAGCTTCTTCTCGGGGTAGTAGATGAGCGTGCAGAGCTCGCGTATCTCCTCACGGCTCAGCTTGTCGTCGTAGAGTTCGCGTACCTTTCGCTTGATGTTGCCCGAGGCATTGCGCAGGATGTGCAGGAAAGCCTCATGCTCTCCGTGTATGTCGGCCATGAAGTGCTCTGTTCCCTTGGGCAGGTTGAGTATGGCCTTCAGGTTGATGATTTCCGTACTGGCGGCCTCGGCGGTGGGGTAGCTGCGTGAGAGCAGTTGCAGCAACCTCATGTCCGCATTGACCATTTCCTCTGTAATCATTGGAATTGCGTTTATCGTTGGTTTTTCACCACAAAATTACACAAAATATCCTATTATTCCAAAGCCATCTGATTTTTTCGGCACTTTTTGCTCTCTGTTGTGGTTTTTTTTAAGTAACTTTGCATGAAATTACCTATTTAATGAATAATATGCAGACACCCGTCTATATCCTCGAAGAGAAGTTGCTACGCCGCAACCTCGCCCTCATCCAGCGCGTGGCCCGTGAGAGCGGGGCAGAGATTATCCTGGCCTTCAAGGCCTTTGCCCTGTGGAAGACCTTCCCCATCTTCAGGGAATACATCCACCACACCACGGCCAGTTCGCCCTACGAGGCACGCCTGGCGCTGGAGGAGTTCGGTTCTCCGGCCCACACCTATTCCCCGGCCTATACCGAGCGCGACTTTCCCGAGCTGCTCCGGTGCAGCAGCCACCTCACCTTCAACTCCCTTTCGCAGTACGAACGCTTCCGTGGCAGCGTGGCAGCGTACAATGCCTCCCATCCTGAGAAGCCGGTCAGCATAGGCCTGCGTGTCAACCCCGAGCACAGCGCCATCGAGACCGCCCTCTACGACCCCTGCGCCCCCGGTTCGCGTTTCGGCATCCTCAGCAGTGACCTGCCCGAGGTGCTGAATGACGACATCGAGGGTTTCCACTGCCACTGCCATTGTGAGAGCAGTGCTGAGGACCTGCGCGACACCTTATATTATATAGAGAAGCATTTCGGCCGGTGGCTTCCGCGCCTCAAGTGGCTCAACCTGGGCGGCGGCCATCTCATGACTCGCCAGGACTACAACGTGCCGCTGCTCGTCAGTCTCCTGAAGCAGCTGCGCGAGCGTTATCCTAACCTGCGCGTCATCCTCGAACCCGGCAGTGCCTTTGCTTGGCAGACGGGCCCCTTGGTGGCCAGCGTGGTGGATGTGGTGTGCAACAAGGGTATCCGCACTGCCATCCTCGACGTGAGCTTCACCTGCCACATGCCCGACTGCCTGGAAATGCCCTACTGGCCCAGGGTGCGGGGGGCAGAGACGCTGGAAGACCACACGCCCCAGGCCGGCGAGGAGTACGTCTATCGGCTGGGCGGCAACAGCTGCCTGAGCGGTGACTACATGGGGGCGTGGCGTTTCGATCATGAGTTGCAGGTGGGCGAGCATATCATTCTGGAGGACATGATACACTACACCACGGTCAAGACGAACATGTTCAACGGCATCCACCATCCCGCCATCGCCCTGCAGCATGAGGACGGGCGGTTGGAGATGCTGCGTGAATACGGCTACGAGGACTACCGTGACAGGATGGACTGAGAAGGGGGGGCATCGGCACCCGGTGCCGATGGACGGCCCTTTTTCGGTAGGGTAGAGGCAGTTTGGGGGCTCTTTTTCTTTAAAAAACGCAGAAAATTGCAAATTTGTCTCAGAAAAATTTGCCAGTTCAAAAAAAAAGCAGTACCTTTGCAACCGCATTCGAGAAGGATGCACGAGTTCTTTGAAAACTTTCAGATAAAAAAGAGTATGTAATACAATGCCCAGGTGGCGGAATTGGTAGACGCGCACGTTTCAGGTGCGTGTGCCG
>CALZGT010000133.1 GCA_945787235.1 uncultured Prevotellaceae bacterium | reverse complement strand
AGAAGTACTTCGAGGAGATTCACCGCTTCGCTTTCTTCCCCGCGCTGGACGATGCGTGCATGGTCAATGAGGGCATGGGCGTGGATGCCCTGATAGAAGCCGGCAACTACAAGGCTGTGGTAGCCAACATGCTGGGTGCCGAGGGACTCAACTACGGTCAGCTGCCCAAGGGACTCCTGCAGTTCCACACCTACAACGACGAGGCACGTACCCCGCTGGAAGAGCACCTCGTGGAGGCTGCCCTCTATGCCGCCAGCCGTGGCGAGGCTGATGTACATTTCACCGTGAGCACCGAGCACCGTGCCCTCTTCGAGGCCCTCGTGGAGCGCGTGCTGCCTGCCTACGAGGAGAAGTTCGGCATCAAGTACCATGTGTCCTTCAGCGAGCAGAAGCCCAGCACCGACACGCTGGCCGCTACCATGGACAACGAACCGTTCCGTACGGACGACGGCAAACTCCTCTTCCGTCCCGGAGGTCATGGAGCCCTGATACAGAATCTCGGTGACCTGGACAGCGAGGTGGTCTTCATCAAGAACATCGACAACGTGGTACCTGACCGCCTGAAGGATGACACCGTGACCTACAAGCAGGTGCTGGCAGGTGTGCTCGTCACCCTGCAGAAGCGTGCCTTCGACTATCTGGCACTTCTGGAGAGCGGTACCTACAGCCATGAGGATGTACTCGACATCATCCAGTTCGTACGTCACGACCTCTATACCGACGTGCCCGGCCTGAAGACCATGGAGGATGCTGAGCTCGTCAACTTCCTGCGCGACGAACTGAACCGCCCCATGCGCGTGTGTGGCGTAGTGAAGAACGTGGGTGAACCCGGTGGCGGTCCGTTCCTGGCCTACAATCCCGACGGCACCATCTCAGCCCAGATTTTGGAGAGCAGCCAGATTGACCCCAACAATGCGGACTACATGAAGATGTTCTCACAGGGCACGCATTTCAATCCCGTTGACCTGGTATGTGCCATCCGCAACAACAAGGGTGAGAAGTTTGACCTGCCCAAGTACGTAGATCCTGCCACGGGATTCATCTCCTACAAGAGCAAGAGTGGCCGCGAACTCAAGGCACTCGAATTGCCCGGACTCTGGAACGGTGCCATGTCCAACTGGAGCACGGTGTTCGTTGAGGTTCCCCTCAGCACCTTCAACCCCGTGAAGACGGTGAACGACCTGCTGCGTGACCAGCATCAGTAAGGTATTCTTCCCTCACATCATCAAAACAGTACAGATTAAGAATGAAGAAAATACTTTTGTTAGGCAGTGGCGAACTCGGTAAAGAGTTCGTCATTGCATGTAAGAGACTGGGACAGTATGTGGTGGCTTGTGACAGCTACGACAACGCTCCTGCCATGCAGGTAGCTGATGAACGACGTATCTTCAGCATGCTCGACGGCGAGGCCCTGATGAAGGTCGTTGCCGAGGTGAACCCCGACATCATCGTGCCCGAGATTGAGGCCATCCGCACCGAGAAACTCTATGAGTGCGAGGCACAGGGCATCCAGGTGGTTCCCTCTGCCAAGGCGGTCAACTACACCATGAACCGCAAGGCCATCCGCGAACTGGCCCACACGGAACTGGGGCTCAAGACAGCCAACTACCGTTATGCCAACACCTACGACGAACTGGTGACCGCTGCCGGGGAGATTGGTTTTCCCTGCATCATCAAACCGCTGATGAGTTCTTCCGGCCACGGCCAGAGCAAGGTAGATAGTGCCGCAGAACTGGCCCAGGCCTGGGAATATGCCTGCGGTGGTGCGCGTGGCGACCTCATGGAGGTCATCGTGGAGCAGTTCATCCCCTTTGACTACGAGATAACGCTCCTCACCGTGACACAGCAGCACGGCCCCACACTCTTCTGCGCCCCCATCGGTCATGTGCAGAAGGGTGGTGACTACCGGGAGAGTTTCCAGCCGCGCATCATGAAGCCCGAGCACATCAAGCAGGCAGAGGAGATGGCCGACAAGGTTACCGCCGCCCTCACGGGTGCCGGCATCTGGGGTGTGGAGTTCTTCGTCAGCGAGAAGGAGGGTGTCATCTTCAGCGAACTCTCACCGCGTCCGCATGATACGGGTATGGTCACGCTGGCACTGACCCAGAACCTGAGTGAGTTTGAACTGCACGCCCGTGCCGTACTCGCGCTCCCCATTCCCGAAATCACCCAGGAGAGACAGGGTGCCTCGGCCGTCATCCTTAGCGAGGTAGAGACGGAAACACCCGACTATACGGGTATGGAAGAGGTTTGTGCCGCCCCCCGTACCTACCTGCGCATCTTCGGCAAACCCGTGGCTCACGTAGGACGCCGCATGGGTGTGGTGGTCTGCTGGGATGACCTCCAGACAGACGATGCCCAGATGGCTGCTTCGCAGGAGTCACTCCGCGACCGATGCAAGGCACTGGCCGCCAAGGTGAGTGTCAAGTAACGACTGACACAAGGATAAAGCAAGGGAGGTTGTCCTCGGTACATGGGCCGACGATAACCTCCCTTGGTATATGAGGGGAAGACAACTTCTCTTGGTATATGAGGGGATGGCAACCTCCCAAAAAATATGTGGTGATAATGTTTCCTGTTAGTTGAGAGACCTATAATGGAAGAGGCCATCCCTTCGTTGGAAGGAATGGCCACTCATGTTTGTTTGAATGTGCTTTATGCCTCGGCAGTAGTCTCAACCACAGGGATAACGCTCACGGTAGAGCGGTTCAGACGACCCTTGCGGAAGTTAACGATACCATCGGTGAGGGCATACAGCGTATTGTCCTTACCCATAGCTACGTTAGTGCCGGGATAGTGGCGTGTACCACGCTGACGAACGATGATGTTACCAGCAATGCACTTCTCGCCACCAAAAATCTTAACACCTAATCTTTGAGCTGCTGACTCGCGGCCGTTCTTAGAACTACCAACACCTTTTTTATGTGCCATTTCTTGTTCCTCCTAAAATTAAATTGTTAAGCAATTACTTCCTTGATAGCTACCTCGGTGAACTGCTGACGGTGACCGTTCAGCTTGCGGTAACCCTTGCGACGCTTCTTGTGGAAAACAAGAACCTTTTCGCCCTTTACCAGGGGAGATACCACCTCGGTTACAACCTTTGCACCCTCTACGGTGGGAGCACCCACGCTGACGGTACCTTCGTTATCTACCAACAACACTCTCTCAAACTCAACAGTCTGGCCGGCTTCGGCACCCACGATGTGGTGTACGAAGAGCTTCTTGCCTGCTTCTGCTCTGAACTGCTGACCGTTAATCTCAACGATTGCGTACATTTTATTATTTATGTATTAAACGGGTTTTTCCGGGAGGCGTGTTGCTTTGTGCAACCACTTCATTGAGCCCCTTCGGATTCAAATCGGCCGCAAAGTTACTGTTTTTCTTTGAATTGGCCAAACATTTCTCTGATTTATTGTCCCTTGCTTGGTGTTTTTTGCCTCTTTTGACTCATCTTGTCCGTTTCAACGCACCTATTGAAGGTGGGTTCTATTAATTCGCTTTGTCAGATTTTCGATTTATCTCTGAGTGCAGAGTGTCAGTTTTTGAGGGAGCGATGCGGGCATCGTGACCGATAAAACTGACAGTATGCGCCAGAGAGAAACGAAAAGATGACAAAACGAAACCCATAATTTCAAAATACTTTTTCGGTGGGAATTAATAGAACCCACCTGAACTGCTTTCAGCACATCAGAGTTCGTTTTTGGGGTCGCTATTGCCGTGGGTATGCGCGTGGATTACGCCAGGGATGCGAGGTATTTCTCGGCTTCCATGGCAGACTTGGCACCACTGGCAGCAGCGATGATGGCCTGACGGTAGTGGGGGTCGGCCACGTCGCCTGCGGCATATACTCCAGGTATTCCCGTGCGGGGTGAGTCGCCTTCGGTCTGGATGTAACCGTTCTCGTCAATCTTGACCCAGGGAAGGAAGGTCTCGCTGTTGGGCTTGTGACCGATGGCCAGGAAGAAACCATCGATGGGCAGGTCATATTCCCGCTCGTCTTCGCCTCCTTTATTATATATAAGGTGGGCACCTTCCACGCCGTTCTCACCATAGAGCCCCAGGGTATTGGTGAGGAAGAGCACCTCAATCTTGGGGTTCTGCAAAACGCGCTCCTGCATGATGCGGCTGGCGCGCAGGTAGTTCTTACGGACGATGAGATAGACCTTGGAAGCGAGTCCGGCGAGGTAGTTGGCCTCTTCGCAGGCCGTGTCGCCACCTCCCACCACGGCCACCACCTTCTTGCGGTAGAAGAAGCCGTCGCAGGTGGCACAGGCAGAAACACCCTGTCCCATGTATTTCTTCTCGTCCTCCAGACCCAGGTACTTGGCCGTGGCTCCCGTGGCAATGATGAGGGAGTCACAGGTCATCTCCGTACCGTCGTCAAGCCAGAGGTGGTAGGGAGCCTGGCTCAGGTCACTCTTGACGCAGACATTGGGCAGTATGGTGGTGCCGAAGCGTTCTGCCTGCTGGCGCATCTGATCCATGAGTTCATTGGCGTCGATGCCCTCGGCAAAGCCGGGGTAGTTCTCTATCTCAGTGGTGATGGTGAGTTGTCCACCGGGCTGCATACCCTCCAGCAATACAGGTGAGAGGTTGGCACGTCCGGCATAGATGGCAGCCGTGTAACCCGCAGGTCCGCTGCCGACGATGATTAATCTGTGATGAAGCATATTGTTATGAGGTTATAGGTTATAGGTTATAGGTTATCGATGGGGTTATTGTTGTTTAGAGTTGAGAGTTTAGAGTTTAGAGTTGAGTGTTGAGAGTTGTTTATGTAGTTTAAAGTTTAGAGTTTAGAGACAATGGTTAACGCAGGTCGATGACCTCGGCATCAGGGTACTTGCTGGTGGGGAAGGTGAAGGTGTCCTTGGAAAACTTCTGCTTGCCCTGGAGGTTGTTGACACGGATGCGCGTCCAGTTGTTCTGCCCCTGACGTACACGGATAGAGTAGGGGATGTAGTTGGAAGAGATGTTGACGCGTATCTCCTGGATGTCAGCCTCACGGTTTTCAGCCTTCAGATATACCTCGTAGGCTTTCTCTCCGTTGTGGTTTACCTGCTTCATGGTGTAGTTGTAGCCCTTCTTGTAGATGGCGGTGAAGGCGTAGGGATGCGTCGTCTGCTGCTCCTCCGGCGTGGGGTGGGTGACGTTCACCTCGTTGGTTTCGGGCAGGTAGGCCCATTGCGTCTCACCGTCGTACCATGTGAGCATGTCAGGGCTCTCCATGCGGTACTTCTTGCCGTCCAGGTACATGGTGCCCTGCGTGGAGCCCTGCTCGGCTATGCCTACGAAACTCGTAATCTCAAAGCCCGTCTTGACGCCCTTGAGCGAGGACAGGGTGGCCGCAGTCTTGTCGAGGACTTTGCGTGCGGCAGCCTCCTTCTGGGCGAAGGAGGGCAGTGCCATGAAGGCCGCTGCGAGGAGTATGGGGGTTGCTTTCATTTTCATTGTCGTTGTTATTGGATGGTTTTTGGGTTATGGAAGGGTCGAATAACTATGCACTATGCACTCACCCCAGCCCCGAGAGGATGTTCTGGAGGTCGAGGTCGCTCTGGCAGAGGACTTCGCGCGGCTTGGAACCATGGGCGGGGCCCACGATGCCGGCCACCTCCATCTGGTCCATGAGACGGCCCGCACGGTTGTAGCCGATGCTGAACTTACGCTGTATCATGGAGGTGCTGCCCTGCTGCGTGGAAACGATGAGACGCGCGACTTCCTCAAACATCGGGTCGAGGTGGTTCATATCCACATCAGGCGCATCGCCGTCGGCACCCTCTGCCTCCACGTAGGGTAGGGGGAAGGGGTTGAGGTAACTCTGCTGGCAGGCGATATGGTTGTTGATGGCCTCCACCTCGGGCGTATCGACAAAGGCACACTGCACACGCACAGGTTCGTTGCCCGCCAGGAAGAGCATGTCACCCTTACCCACCAGCTGGTTGGCACCGGGGCGGTCGAGGATGGTACGTGAGTCAATCATGGCACTCACCTTAAAAGCCATACGCGCGGGGAAGTTCGCCTTGATGGTACCCGTGATGATGTTGGTGGTGGGACGCTGCGTGGCAATGATCATGTGGATGCCCACGGCACGTGCCAGCTGTGCGATACGCGCAATGGGAAGTTCTATCTCCTTGCCGGCCGTCATGATGAGGTCGCCGAACTCATCAATGATAACCACGATATACGGCATGAACTTATGACCATGGTTGGGATTCAGCTGACGCGCCTTGAACTTCGCGTTGTACTCCTTCACGTTGCGGGCCTTGGCCTTCTTCAGCAGGTCATAGCGCGTGTCCATCTCCAGACAGAGACTCTTGAGCGTCTGTATCACCTTCGTGACATCCGTGATGATGGGTTCGTCCGTTTCCTCCGTTCCTTCCACCTGAGCCAGGAAGTGGTTGACGAGCGGTGTATAAACACTGAACTCAACCTTCTTGGGGTCCACCATGACCAGTTTCAGTTCCGCCGGATGCTTCTTGTAGA
>CALZGT010000132.1 GCA_945787235.1 uncultured Prevotellaceae bacterium | reverse complement strand
AAGATGATTGTGAATCAGAGATATAGGACACCTATAACGGGGTGGGAAACTTCAGATATGTAATCAGTCACCGCCTTTACATCGTGAGTTTCCTCATAGGCGAGACAGATACGGCCGCCATCGCTCTTGCCGTGACCTCTCAGGTCGGGCATGATGGTGGCGACATCAGCCTTGTAAAACTCCGCGGCATGACCATAGAAGGCTGTCACCGAGGGATTGTTTATTCCCGAGAGACAAATCACCACGCCTTTGGGATGCTCAGGACAAATCTCGTAGGCGAAGATGCCGAAACCATCGGCTGTCTTCAGATGTAGTGAGTCTGGAGCAGGCAGTCCAAAGTCCCTCGCGTCATAAATCACACTGTAGTCAACATGCATATCGGCAAGGCAACCAATCACCTGTTGTCCGGCAGCCAACCATTCTTCCTTCTCATTGGCCTCACGTGCCTCTGCCTCAAATGCCGACATAGAAACGATCACAAACAATAATGCTATCAATCCCCTCATTTTTCCTTCATCAAAAGTTCGTATTGCAATATATAAGCTTAGGTGTCACTTCAACAGTTTTCTCACGGCCTTTCGACACCTGTTTTTCTCTCTTTCGGCAAGTGTGGTGTTATGTCGTGTACCGCCTTTTTCGATGGTAGCCACAACTTTAAACCCACTGTATCGGCAGATTTCCTTCATGGCTCTTATCGCTCCGCGGCTTTGGTGCATCAAGATGTTCAGAGGCCACGGCGTTGTGGACGTACTTACAAGCACGCAGCGCTTGCCCTTGTGCAGAGGCAGAGGGAAGTTTCGTGGACTCTCGTCCATCATGCCATATACAATACGGTCGAACAGCAACTTCAGCGTGCCAGGGATGTTGCCCCAATAGCAGGGTGCAGCTATCACCATCGCCTCGCAATCCTTAATGAGCTGCAAGACGCGCTGTGCGTCATCTTCAGGCAACGCGCAAAAGCCTTTTGCCCTACATTGCATACAAGCCACGCAAGGTTTAACGTGAAGACGCTGCACCTCAATCACTTCCACCTCTGCTCCACGCGCATCCGCCTCGCTGGTCATTTCGGCCACCATCTGCGCAATGTTGCCCTTCTTTCTTGGACTGGCATTGATAATCAGTACTTTCTTTGTCATTTTTGCAATAATTCATGTATCTGTCCAAAATGCAGACTCAAATGGTTGACAAGTAAGTGTGCAGAAGGAACCTACCTAACATCTTCTCTTCAACATCACCACCTCTGCATCCGCCCCATCCTTGCCATATTCGCTGACGAGGATGAACTGTTCACAGCAAGCGATGCCGTAGCAACGGTCTGACTCATCCGAAGTGCTTCCGAGGGACTCCGGGCCTGTTCCCGAATGCGGAGCCATGACCTGATTGCCCCAATAGATGGCATTGTCATCGAGCAACTTCACCTCGTTGCCATTGATGTCATAGGCCTGGTTGATGAATGAACCCTGCAACACATAGAGGTTGTCAACGTGAAGGCCTGATATACCGAGGGCATTGACCTCTTCAATGAACACCTTCTTCATAGGATGGTCAGCGTGAGGGATATTTGCATCGTCACCCTTCCAGCGCTTCAGGGTTGGGTAGAACTGGCGCAGCACATCCTTGTATTGGCAAGCAGTAAGGTGCTGCCCTGTGTTCTTGTTGTATTCCTCCACGAACATAGAGCAGTATTCCACCATCTGTTCCATGGTGAAGTCGCCCGTGAATGCACCATCCTTATAGCAGTAGATGCAGTAATCCTCGTTCTTTGTTCCATCGGCATTAATGCCGAGAACATCTTCTGTGAGCGGCATTCCGCAGCTCTGACAAAATCTCTGTTCCATTATTTTGCTTGTATTTGTTGTTCTTATATCCTTGTTCGCAATGGTTGCGGGTGCAAAGGTATTGCTTTCCTGACGAACGGATATGTAAAAAATGGACATCCTTGTTTCATCGTGCAAAAAAAAACATTCCGGGTGTTAGGTCAGATTTTCCATCTTTATCTTCTTCTTCATGAGTCCACTGAACTTCTGTCCAAAGGTTTCGGTAAGTTCTTTACCATGACGGATGAGTTCGGCAGGAGAAAAACCGCAGATGTCGCGGAAGTCAGAAGTCATGTGTGCCAAATCATAATACCCACAGCTCCATGCGACATTGGTAAGCGAAGAGTTATCGGAGGACGACCGAATCTCCATCAAGGCATGATGGAATCGCAGCAATCGCAGGTATGACTTCGGATTCATGCCCACATATTTGTTAAATACGCGCGTGAACTGCTTTTGGCTCAGACAAGCTGTAGAGGCGAGGTCTGCCGGCGAAAATTCGTTCTGGCAATGAGGGGGATGCGCTGTGCGGCCATCTGTCGGCACCATGTCATGAAAGACACCGCTAAGACGTTCAATATTTATATCGCCTCCGGGAAACTCTGCCAGTCGTTTCAGGAAAAAGTCATCCAGAAGGGCAACGCGTTCCTCCAAGCTTTCAGCCCCATACACATTCTTGCTCAGGATAGTCAAATCCTTGTCGTTCATCCCCTCGGGCGTGTCGTAGCTGCCTGTCATGTCGATTGGAAAGAATACTCGTGAGCAGAAAGGAACAAACTCGACACCAAAGGTGTCAAATGCCCCTTCATTGGTTACCAGTCCGACCTTTTGCATGTTCTGATGATACAGTACGGTACGATAGCGACTTATCCCATCGTCAATCCTTATGTCCTGCGAAAGGTAGAATTGCAGACTGGCAGCACCATTCGGGAATATCTGTTGTGTACCAGTTGCGGTACACCACGAATTCAGCATCCAGTAGTTGCGAATAAAAGGACGTAACGATTCGTGGCAAGGTATAGTAATAAACTCCATGTGTGTAATTTCTGATGGCTATTCCCATCCCAACTTTCTAAATGTCTGCTGCAAAGTCTTTGGGCGGTCAATGAGGGGCTTGTGCGATGGTGCATCTTCGTAGGTAGCCCATACTGACCCTAAGTTTCACTATATTTGTCTGGTTCATCAATGACATGGCAAATTTACACAAAAGTTTCGAATTACAAGCCAGTCAAGATAAAGAAATCGGTTTTTTAGAGGAAAGGTCCAACAAAAAGCTGAGAAACCACCCTTTTTGGCGGAACATTTTCTGTTTTGGACAAATCCGACTCCATTCTGTCCTTTGTAGCAGACTCGCACTTGGGGCTTCGCGGCAATCTGGCAGGCTATCGCTATGGAGAGATGATTATATAGACCCTCTCCACTCCCCATAATTGAGTACATTCAACCGTCCGCACCTGGGCAAAATCCACATTTTTGCGTATTGCCGCGTAACATAAAAACCCGTACCTTTGCAGCCGAAAACATAATAGATGCAAAACAATGTCAAAAAGAGTTATCGGTACGGTACTGGCAGGGATGACCACCCTGTACATGGCGGCACAGGTGGATGGCGTCACGGGAGCCACGCGGAGGGATGCAGATACCCTCAGCCACACGCGCGTAATTAATAATAAGGTACGTCGCTTCCACCTCGGAGGCTACGGCGAGGCTGTCATGACCCGCAACTTCTACAGCCAGAGTTTCAACCGCTACAACGCCCCCCAGCGTTACAAGGACGACAAGAGCCACGGACGCTTTGACCTGCCGCACGTGACCCTCAGCATGAGCTACGACTTCGGCCACGGATGGACCATGGGCACGGAGATTGAGTTCGAACACGGCGGCAACGAGACGGCCGTAGAGATAGAGGCCGAAGAGTCGGGAGAATACGAGGCAGAAACGGAAAAGGGCGGTGAGGTGGCCCTGGAACAGTTCTGGGTGAACAAAGCCTTCGCACAGGGGCAGTTCAACATCAGGGCGGGCGAGATTATCGTGCCTGTGGGCTACTCCAATGCCTACCACGAACCCCTCAACTTCTTCACCTGCTACCGTCCCGAAGGCGAGGCCACCATACTGCCCAACACCTGGCACCAGCTGGGCCTGTCACTGTGGGGCAGGGTCAAGGACTGGCGCTACGAGGCCCAGTTCCTCTCGGGCCTCAACTCAGAGAGTTTCACGGCGGAGCAGTTCGTACACCAGGGAGCTACCAGTCCCTACGAATACAAGGTGGCCAACTGCTACGCTGCCGCAGCACGTCTGGACAACTACTCGGTACAGGGACTGCGCATAGGCGTGAGCGGGTACTACGGACATACCTTCCGCAACTCCATCAAGACACCGGGTGCCTCCTACGATGACGTGACGGGAGCCCTGGCCATCGTGGCCGGCGACTTCCAACTGAAACGCTGGAACTGGATAGTGCGCGGCAGCGTAGTGTATGCCCACCTAAGTGATGCCGACCGCATCTCGGAGTACAACAAGGCAAACTCCACTCACCACAAGTACCAGGACGGCAATCCCTTCCACAACACGAACATAGGCAGCGCAGCCCTGGCCTGCAGCGTGGAGGCCGGGTACGATGTCTTCTCCCGTCTGAGGAAGCTGAGGGACAAGCAGCAGTTCTACCTCTTCGGACGCTTTGACTACTACGACAGCATGGCCTCAGGCACCTACCGCAACCAGTACCGCTACTGTGCACCGCACATCACCACCGTGGGTTTCAACTACCATCCCATCAAGCAGATAGTCATCAAGGGGGAATATGCCCACCGTGCCTTCAAGAAGCCCAACAACAACGGCCTGCACAGTGACAGCCCCCTCTACGTCCAGCCCTACAACAACGAGCCAAGCATAAGCCTGAGCGTAGCATTCCAGGGATGGTTCTTGTAAAAATTCTACCTAAAACAACAAACCAATTAATGGCAAAATGAAAATCAAAACCAATTATCTGGCCCTGTTATTGGGCATCAGCGTATGTGGCCCGATGGCCTCCTGTTCATCAGAAGATGACGTAGAAGTGAAAGTAATCGCCGGCAGCCAGTCAGCCCTCGATGCTGCCTGCAACCAGTGGAGAGTGGCACGTGCCGACTGGGAACAGTCCGAAGCCTTCCTCTTTGGTGCTGCCGACAAGTATTCCATCGACCCCCACACCGACACCTGGCCCGTCGATCAGACGGCACTGGCCCAGGTGCTGCGCGACGGAAGCATCATGTCGGACATCGAGAACAAGGTGAAACTGCTCAACTCGGGACTGCTGGGCTACCACGGCATAGAGTACGTACTCTTCCGCCAGGGCAGTCCACGCGACATCAGCCAGCTCACCGACCTCGAATACCAGTACGTCTGCGCCGTGGCCAAAGACCTCTGGCAGGCCACCTGCGTGCTGCAGACCACCTGGGAGGGTACCACCAGCGGCACACGCTACGAGGAGACACTCAGCTACCTGGCCTCGCACCACTCCCTCGACGATGACGGCAACGTGACCGGGGAGGGACTGAGTTACACGAACTTCGGTGCAAACTTCAAGAACACGCCCTCGGCAGAATATGACAGCAATCTGGATGCCACCATACAGATCATCGAAGGCGCACGCGACATCATCGGCGAGGTGGCCGGTTCGAAGATAGGTCTGCCCTGGTCGGGAGAAGATGACTCCTACATCGAGTCACCCTATGCCTACAACTCCATCACCGACTTCTACGACAACATAGCAGGATGCCGGAATGCACTCTACGGAGGCGTGGGAGCCACCACACCGAATGCGCAGTCGCTCATATACTTCTGCCTCAACGCAGGCAACGCCACACTGAAGGCACAGGCCCAGGCGGTGCAGGAGAAACTGGCCAACGCCCTGGACAAGACGGACAGCATGAAGCGTCCCTTCGCCCTGAACTACACCGACGCCTCCGTCAAGGTGGCCATCGATGCCCTGGATGAACTCGACCAGGCTCTGGACGAGATGGAGGAGACACTCAAGACCTATGCCGGCAACGCCACGGTGGAGGCACAGTGCAAGGTCATCAATGCCAACTACGTAGATAACGTGGTGGTGAAGACCTATACCTCACTGTGTGACAACGCGGAGAAACTCTACAAGAACATCATAAACATCAAATCATGAAAACATCCCATCTGACAGCCGCCGTCATGACGGCACTGCTGGCCACCTCCTGCAATGACGAGACCAGCAACCCCCTCTCCTGGGAAATAGGAGACGGAACGGCCATCGAATACCCCGAAGACTTCTTTGCCGGAGGTCAGCTCGGCACTACGACCAACAACTCCTCGACGGCCTTCAAGCAGCCCACGCTGGCCGTGGAGAACGCAGGCATGGTGACGGCCTTCAACGAGGGAGAATACCTCTTCGAGAACGACTTCAACACCAACACCTCGGGTGCCTTCCAGGGACTGGGTCCAGTGTATGTACGTCCGGGCTGCCTCTACTGCCATCCCGGCTATGGCCACGGTGCCAGACAGAACAGTTACTCGGCCCAGCAGCAGCGCAACGGTTACCTGCTCGTCATCTATGACAAGAAGACGGATGCCTACATCCGTTCGGTGGCCGGTATGCCCCAGACGGGAGCCGTGAAACCCTTCAAGGCTCCCATCGACGAGTCGCAGATCAAGATAGAGTGGAAACACTACACGGACGAATGGGGCAACCGCTTCGAGGACGGCGAGACCTACGAACTGACCTACCCCGAAGTGACCATACCCGCCTCGGCCTACTATGCCCCCGTCTATGTGATGCGCGACGGCAAGGACGTGGAGAT
>CALZGT010000131.1 GCA_945787235.1 uncultured Prevotellaceae bacterium | reverse complement strand
CTCATTCACGTCACAAAATTACTCCTTTTTCCTCAATCCCCCAAATATTCAGGGCCTTTATTCACCATTTTATAGAGTTCCTGCACCAAACGGCTGGTGGCAAGGTCATCGCGCTCCTCTTCCCTCACCCACCGATACCCCTCTTCCTGCAGCCATGCAGAGGGAAGGCTTTCGCGCGACGGTAGTTCCCAGAGGTAGAAGTCGGCCTGTATGCTGCGATGGGTGAGCTGGTGCTTCACACCCTCCCTGAGCAGCACGGGAGACGGCAGTGACTCCTCCGTGCCGGGAGGCATCTGCGTGAGGGGTTCATAGAGTCCCTTCCAGATGTCCTGCCTGCCTCTGCGCCTCAGGAGGAGATGACCCTGGGCTCGCGCGTATATATATATAAGGTGAAGGGGCTTGACCTGGGTCGTGCGGCTCTTCACGGGAAGGTTCTCTACCCTGCCCTCGCGGAAGGCCTGGCACGACTCGCAGAGCGGACACTCCTCGCAGAGGGCATGGGGCATGCACACCAAGGCCCCGAAGTCCATGATGGCCTGGTTGTAGAGGGCTGGCTGCCTGCGGTCGAGCATCTCGTCTGCCAGCATCCTGAACTCGCGTTGTCCCTTCGTGGTGTCGATGGGGGTGTCAATGCCCAGGTAGCGCGACAGTACCCGATAGACATTGCCGTCGAGGACGGCCGTCGCCTCACCGTAGGCAAAAGAGGCAATGGCTGCTGCCGTGTAGTCACCCACCCCGGGCAGTCGGCGCAGTTCGGCAAAGGTGCCAGGAAGCCGCCCACCGTACTCGCGGCACACCATCTGAGCTGCCTTGTGCAGGTTGCGTGCCCTGGAATAGTACCCCAGTCCCTGCCAGAGGAGAAGGACCTCGTCCTCCGAAGCCTCGGCCAGCGTCACGACATCGGGAAAACGCTCCACGAAGCGCACATAGTAGTCATGACCCTGTGCCACGCGGGTCTGTTGAAGGATGATTTCCGAAATCCATATCCTATAGGCATCTGCCGTGTCACGCCAGGGCAATTCACGACGATGGCTTGCATACCACGATTCGAGCTTTTCTGTGAAAAATGCGTTCATAATCCTTATTTATCACCACAAAAATATAAAAAATAGCGTAAAAACGGCACACAATGCGCAATTATTTGAAAAAAAAGGGCGAGAATTTTTCAATGTAGAAAAAAAAATGTAATTTTGCACCTCGAAATGTGGCATTGCGCCTCAACGAGAACCGATTCATTTAGTTATTAATCCATAAATTCAAACAATTATGCCCAACGGAAAGAAGCACAAGAGACACAAGATGTCCACCCACAAGCGTAAGAAAAGACTGAGAAAGAACAGACACAAGAGCAAATAAGTCACATCTTGCTCTTTGCCTCTTCGGAGATACTCGTCTTAGCTCTGTGAGACAAACAATAAGGAACAAACTCACACGCTACACCACTTTCCACAAAGTGAATGGGCGAGAGTTTGTTCTTTACGTATATTTATGGTAGGCATATACCAAATGGCCTACATTGTAATTAATTTGAGAAATGACAAGCGAAGTATTCGTCAACGTACAACCCCAGAAGATTGCCATCGCGCTTACGGAAGACAAGCGTCTGGTGGAATACCAGGAAGAAGGCCAGAGTGCCTCCTTCAGCGTGGGCAATGTCTATCTGGCCAAGGTGCGTAAACTGATGCCGGGCCTGAATGCCTGCTTTGTGAACGTCGGCTACGAACGCGACGCGTTTCTTCATTATCTCGATTTGGGACTGCAGTTCAACACGCAGCAGAAATACCTGAAGCGTGTACTGAACGACCGCAAAAACCTCTTCCCCATAGGTAAGATAACGGCTCAGCCTGACCTGCCCAAGGACGGCAGCGTGCAGAACACCTTGCAGCTGGGACAGGAGGTACTGGTACAGATTGTCAAGGAACCCATCAGCACCAAGGGACCTCGCCTCACCTGCGAGCTCTCCTTCCCGGGTCGCTACCTCGTGCTGATGCCTTTCGGTGACAAGGTCAATGTGTCGAGCAAAATCAAGTCGGGCCAGGAAAGGGCGCGGCTCAAACAGATTATCCAAAGCATCAAGCCCAAGGGCTTCAGCGTCATTGTCCGTACCGTCGCCGAGGAAAAGCGCGTCGAGGAGCTGGACAACGAGATGAAGATTCTGGTAGGAAAGTGGGAGGAGGCCATGCGCAAGTGCATGGAGGCCAAGAACCTCCCCGTACTGGTGGCAGAGGAGACAAGCCGCACGGTGGGACTGCTGCGCGACCTCTTCAACCCGTCCTACGAGAACATCTATGTCAACGATGAAGACGTCTTCAAGGAGGTACGCGACTACGTGGAACTCATCGCACCCGACAGGGCCGACATCGTCAAGCGATACAAGGGCAAACTGCCCATCTTCGACAACTTTGACATTACGCGCCAGATCAAGTCTTCGTTCGGAAAGACGGTTTCCTACAAGCATGGGGCCTACCTCATCATCGAGCACACCGAGGCTCTCCATGTCGTGGATGTCAACAGCGGAAACCGTACCCGCAGCAATGACGGACAGGAGGCCAATGCTCTGGATGTCAACCTGGGGGCTGCTGACGAACTGGCACGCCAGTTGCGTCTGCGCGACATGGGCGGCATCATCGTGGTCGATTTCATCGACATGAATGTGGCCGAAGACCGTCAGAAACTCTACGAACGCATGTGCGAGAACATGAAGAAGGACCGCGCCAAGCACAACATACTGCCTCTGAGCAAGTTCGGACTGATGCAGATTACGCGCCAGCGTGTAAGGCCTGCCATGGACGTGGCCGTCGATGAGACGTGTCCCACCTGCCACGGCAAGGGCAGCATCAAGAGCAGCATCCTCTTCACCGACCAGTTGGAAAACAAGATTGACATGCTCGTCAACCGACTGGGCATCAAACAGTTTACGCTGCATGTCCACCCCTACGTAGCTGCCTACATCAACCAGGGCATCCTCTCACTCAAGCGGCAGTGGCAGATGCGCTACGGACTGGGCCTGAAGATTGTCCCCAACCAGATGTTCGCTTTCCTGCAGTACCAGTTCTACGACAAGAAGGGACAGGAAATCGACATGAAAGAAGAAATCGAGATTCAGTAAGAAATGAGACACTATATCACCACGACTATCGCGCTACTGTGCCTGCTTCTCCTTATCCCATGCCACACCTTGGCTGCCGGTGACAAGAAGAAGGGGAAGAAGGTGAAGGACGAGAGTTCCCTCATCTTTAACCTCGAACCTGATGCCAGGGTAGCACCCCAGAAGTCACAGCACATCCTGCGCCCCGTACAGGAACTGGGTTCCGTAGAAAACCTCATGGCCGGCACTGTCTCCCATAAGGGTAGCTACGGACCGCATAAAGCGCACAGTCGTGGTGGTATTGACGTGTCCCACTACCAGGGAGCCATAGACTGGAAGAGCGTGGCTCGCAGCGGCACGGTGCTCTATGCTTTCTGCAAGGCCACGGAGAATATCTCCTACGTGGATGACACCTACCACCACAACGTACGGGAGGCACGCCGTCACGGCATTCCCGTAGGTTGCTACCATTTCTTCAACCCGCACTCCCCCGGTGCCGTACAGTTCGAGAACTTCAAGCGCACGGTTGATATGAAGCAGATGGACGTGGTTCCCATGCTGGATGTCGAGGTGCGCGGCAAAGCCAGCCTCAAGGCTTTCCAGGACAACGTACGCTCATGGCTCAAGGCCTTTGAGCAGACCTACCATTTCAAGCCCATGATATACGCCTCACTGAACTTCTACAACAAATACCTGGCCGGTGCCTTCGATGACTATCTCTACATGATTGCCAAATACGGAGGCGACACCCCCAATCCCGAAGGTCCCATCCCCTTTGCCTTATGGCAGTTCACGGCCAGCGGTAGGGTCAGTGGCATCCGGGGTGATGTCGATAAAAGCTGCTTCATAGACCATTTCGACGTGAAGGACATACTCATCAAGAACCAGAGGACACTGAAGTAGAGGGATTTGAGGGAGTAATCAGGAAAGGCTAGAACAACTAGGAATACTAGTTTATCTAGAATAACTAGATTATCTAGAATATCTAGAACAACCAGCTTACCCACCCCACCCTATCCCTTCTCATGCGCAGCCCATTGTTAATCATTCATCATCATTCATTGTTCATTATGAAAAACCTCCTCATCCTCCTCCTTTCCTTCTCTGCCCTGACGCTGTGGGCAGGCGAGAACCTGAGTTTGCGCGACATCACCGACGGGAAGTATTCTCCCCGCGGCGTGTATGGCATCAATCCCCTGCAGGATGGTGACCAGTACGCCATGATCGAAGACGGCAAGCGCATCGTGGCCTATTCCTTCCGTACGGGACAGCAGATAGCCGTACTCTTCGATGCCGACAACACGAAGGGGCAGGCCAAGGTAAGCCGCATTGACGGGTACGTGATGAGTCCCGATGAAAAGAACATCCTCATACGAACGCAGACGAAGAGCATCTACCGACGCTCCTACACAGCCGTCTATTACATCTACAATGTGCGCAACCGTTCCCTCGTACCTCTCTCCGACGGAGGTCCACAGGAGTGCCCTGTCTTCTCCCCCGACGGCAACCAGATTGCCTTTGTGCGGGAGGGCAACATCTTCCTCGTCAAACTCCTCTTCAACAACTCCGAAAGCCAGGTCACCAAGGATGGCAAGTACAACCACATCATCAACGGCAAGCCAGACTGGGTCTATGAGGAGGAGTTCGTCACCAACCGTTCGCTCTGCTTCAACGCGGACAACACCATGCTGATGTGGATCCGCTACGATGAGAGCGACGTGCCTCTCTATTCCTTCCCCATGTTCAAGGGACTGGCACCCGAATACCCCGAGTATGCTGAATATCCTGGTGCATACACCTACAAGTATCCTGTGGCTGGTGCCCGCAACTCCAAGGTGAGCGTACACTCCTTTGACATCAAGAGCCACGTCACGCGCCGGATGAAACTGGAGATTGGCGAGGAGGACTACATCCCCCGCATCCACCCCACCAGCGACCCTGCCAAAGTGGCAGTCTTCACCCTCAACCGCCACCAGGACTGCCTCCAGGTCTTCATGGCCAATCCCCGCAGCAGCGAGTGCAAGATGGTGCTTCGCGATGAGGTGAAGCCCTACATCACCGAGGACATGTACAATTCCATCCACTTCTTCCAGGGAGGTTTCGTGATGTGCTCCGAGCGTGACGGATGGAACCACATCTACCAGTACGACCTGAACGGCACACTGCGCAAGCAGGTCACCAAGGGTAAGTTCGAGGTACTCGATTTCTACGGCTACGACCCCACCACGGGTTCCTATTACTATGCCAGCAATGAGGGCAGTCCCCTGCGTTCCGTCATCTGCAAGACGGATGCCAAGGGCAAGGTGACGCGCCTTTGCCAGCAGCAGGGCACCCATACGGCAGCCTTCAGTTCTTCATTCCGCTATTTCATCCACACCTTCAGCAACATCAGCACCCCCACCCTCACGGAGGTCTGCGACCAGACGGGCAAGTCACTGCGCGTCCTGGAGGACAACAAGCAGGTCACGGAGGCACTGCGCGACAAGAACCTGGGCCGTGCCGAGTTCTTCACCTTCACCACGGGCGAAGGCGTGGAACTCAACGGTTGGATGCTCAAGCCGCATGACTTTGAGGCGGGAAAGAAATACCCCGTCATCCTCTACCAGTACAGCGGCCCCGGAAGCCAAAGCGTCAGGGACCAGTGGAACATGGGCAACTGCGGCGGAGCCCTCCTGGAGCACTACCTCACGCAGCAGGGTTACATCTGTGTCATCGTGGATGGGCGCGGCACGGGCGGACGCGGTGCCGACTTCGAGAAGACCACCTACATGCAGCTGGGTGTCAAGGAAGCTGCCGACCAGGTGGAAACGGCACTCTGGCTGGCCCGTCAGAGTTACGTGGATGCCCAGCGCATAGGTATCTGGGGCTGGAGTTTCGGTGGTTTCAACACGCTCATGAGCATGAGCGAAGGACGCCCCGTCTTCCGGGCCGGTGTGGCTGTGGCTCCTCCCACCTCATGGCGCTACTACGACACGGTATATACCGAACGTTTCATGCGCACACCCAAGGAGAACAGCGAGGGATATGACGAGAACCCCATCAGCCGTGCAGCAAAGCTGAGCGGTGAGGTACTGCTCTGCCACGGCATGACGGATGACAACGTGCATTTCCGCAACATGGCTGAGTACGTCGAGGCCCTCGTACAGGCGGAGAAGATGAACTTCAAGCAGTTGTGTTTCACCAACCGCAACCACAACATCTACGGAGGCCGCACGCGCTATGTCCTCTACACGCAGCTGGTGAACTGGTTCAACGAGAAAATGCGCTGACAACGACCATCCAGATTGATTTGTATCAAGAAGATGTAACGATTTAACATTTTTTGCCTTGAAAAACTTGCAGGTTGCAAGGAATTCCGTAACTTTGCAACGTGTTTTTCATGGTATTAGATTTAAGGTTAATGGAGAATGGGTTGTCGGGAGACAACCCTTCTTTTTTTTAGTCATGCCTGACACGCGAAACAGAGGAATTCAAGTTGCCAATAATTCGCGACTATTATTCCGCGGTATCTCAACATACTCTAGAATGCAAATATATATAGGTGGGTTCTATAAATTCGCTTTGTCAGATTTTGGAATTATTTTCGAGGTC
>CALZGT010000130.1 GCA_945787235.1 uncultured Prevotellaceae bacterium | reverse complement strand
GTGCTCCTCAGCCTGCAGTTCTACTGCGACGTGCAGCCCGCCTTCTCACAGGAGGACGGATTCATGAAGGGCGACTACCTCGTGGTGAGCAAGAAGATAGAAACCCTCGATGGCCTCACGGGTCACGACACTTCCTTCTCGCAGGAGGAAATTGACGACATCGCCTCCCAGCCCTTCACCCGCAAGGTAGGGGCCTTCACCGCCAGCAAGTACAGCGTATGGGCCCAGATGGCCCTGGGCGGCCAGTCCATGAGTACGGAACTCTTCTTCGAGTCCGTACCCGATGAATTTGTCGATATCAGCCACGAGGACTGGCACTATACGCCCGGCGAGACTTCCATCCCCATCGTCCTGCCCCGCAGTTACCTGGCCCTCTACAACTTCGGTTTCGCAGCCACCAAGTCCCTCCCCAAGCTCAGTGAGGACCTGGCCACCAGCCTCACCCTCACCATCCGTATGCGCGGCAACGACACGCAGGGCTTCGTCACGGGCCGTGTGGTAGGTTTCAGCAACCGCCTCAACACCATCCTGGCCCCCCAGTCCTTCATCGAATGGAGCAACAGCCTCTATTCGCCCGGCGCATCCCCCAATCCCACCCGTCTCATCCTGCAGGTAGGCAATCCCGCCGATGCCCACATCATGGAGTACTTCGAAGCTAAGGGTTTCGACGTGGCCGACGACAAGCTCGATGCCGGCAAGACCACCTTCTTCCTGCGTCTCATCAGCGGCATCGTGATGTGCATCGGACTGCTCATCAGTGCCCTCAGCTTCTACATCCTCATGCTCAGCATCTACCTCCTCGTGCAGAAGAACACCACCAAGTTGCAGAACCTCCTGCTCATCGGCTATTCTCCGGCACGTGTCAGTCTGCCTTACCAGCTGCTCACGCTGGGCATGAACCTCATCGTGTGGCTCGTCTCGCTCCTCCTCCTCTTCTTCGTGCGTGGCTATTATCTGGACATGCTGCTCCGCATCTTCCCCGAGATGCAGCTCGGCACGCTGCTCCCCGCCATCCTACTGGGCCTCCTGCTCTTCGCACTGGTCAGCCTGCTCAACGTGCTGGCCATAAGGAAGAAGATTATGGATATTTGGAGTTCATAAACAGGTGTGCCAAATGATCTCCCAATAACCCCTTATAACCCAATAACCCTTTATAACCCCTTATAACTCCTATGAAAAAGAATCGCATCATTGCCCTCAGCGGCATCATACTCGTAGTGTGCATCACCCTCCTGTGTCTCTTCTGCTGCAAAGGCAAGAAGGACGTCTATTGCACCGCCATCCCGCAGGATGCCACCGTCCTCGTGCGTCTCGACGCCCGCTCTTTCCTGCGCAAGCACGACATCGACCTCACCCCCCTGAAGAGCCTCGTCGGCAAGGATATGGCCGAAGCCGCAGAGCATACGGGTATCGACTTCTCACAACCCGTCTATGCCTTCCTTCTGCCCAGCGGCAAGACCGGACTCTGTGCCAAGGTCTCCGATGCCGCTGACCTCCGCGCCCTCGTGGAGAAGTTCGGCCCCGGCATGAACATACAGATGAGCGAGAAGGACGGCTATACCTGGATTCAGCAGTATGGCCATGTGGCCGCCTTCGACAACGACCGCCTCGTGGCACTCATGGATGCCGGACACAGCGGCAGGCAGCAACTCGCAGAGATGCTCCTGCAGACGGAGGACAAGAGCATCCTCTCCACAGGTATCTTCGACCTCGTGACTTCCTGCGGCAAACCCCTTGCCCTGGCCACCTCGACCCAGGCCCTTTCCTCGGGACAGCGGGCCCAGATGGCCCAGGCCCTCGACGTCGATGTCAAGGACTTCGAGGCCGATGTCCTGCTGGCCCTCGACTTCGACAAGGACAAGGCCCTGCTGACCTTCGACCTCACGCCCCGTTCCTCCGAACTCAAGGACGACCTGGAGGACGGTGTGGAGAATGTACTGCCCATCCAGGGCAAGTTCTTCACCACCGGCGTGGCCAATCCCTTCGCCCTCGTGGCCTTTGGCCTGAACGGTGAGGAACTCTACGACGAAGTCATCGAGGAAAGCGGCCTCCAGATGTTCCTCGGCAACCTCGACCTGCGCAAGGCTTTCAACAGCCTGCACGGCGACGTGTGCATACAGGCTGCCACGCCCGACACCCCGGGCCTCCTGCTTCAGGCACAGGTGCGTGACAACAGTATCATGGACATCATCGAGCCCGCCGTGAAACTCCTCGGTGGGGGCACCCAGGCCATGCGCGTGGGCACGGAACAGTACTGCCTGAGCAACGGCAGCATGCCCGTCTTCCTCGGTGTCAAGGGTCACGACCTCTTCTACGTGGCTACGGGTACCGACGTGGCTGCCCAGGCCGGTCAGGACGTGGAGACCTGGACGGAACGCCTGGCCAGCGATGCCAAGGGCAACTATTTCTACGCCACGGCCGATGCCTCCGCCATCGTGTCGCTCCTGGGTCAGCAGAAGGTGCTGCCTGCCCTCCTCATGGGTCGCCTCTCACAGTTCGACCGCCTCACCCTCAAGGTCTCTTCTCCCACCCATGCCGAACTCAGCCTCACGGTGCGTGACGGCAAGGACTTCGTGGAGACGGTCTTCAAATAACGCTGCCAAATGGAACGTCTCAGAGCACTCTTTCGCAGTTGCCGCGGCAACGAAGCGGCTGCTGTCACCCCCATCACCGGGAGCGGCAGCAACCGCCGGTATTTCCGTCTCACAGGCATCGACGGCCACACCCTGATAGGTGTCATAGGCACCAGCAAGGAGGAGAACCATGCCTTCATCTACCTGGCCCAACACTTCTGGCACCAGCAACTGCCCGTACCCCATGTCCTGGCCATGACGGCCGACGGACTCTGCTACCTGCAGAACGACCTCGGTTCGCGCTCCCTCTTCGATGCCCTCCAGGCAGGGCGTGAGGCCGGCGGGTGCTACAGTGAGGCTGAGGTCAAGCTGCTGCGGCGCACCATAGCCCTGCTGCCCGCCCTGCAGTACAAGGGAGCCGAGGGTCTCGACTTCAACCAGTGCTATCCCATGGCCACCATGGACCGCCAGAGCATCCTCTTCGACCTCAACTACTTCAAGTACTGTTTCCTCAAGGCTACGGGACTCGACTTCCACGAGGTACGTCTGGAGGAGGACTTCCAGCGCATGGCCGAGGACCTGCTGGCCCATCCTTCCGACACCTTCCTCTACCGCGACTTCCAGGCCCGCAACGTCATGCTCGACGGGAAAGGGAATCCCTACTTCATCGACTTCCAGGGAGGACGGCGCGGTCCCGTGCAGTACGACCTGGCCAGTTTCCTGTGGCAGGCCTCAGCACGCTATCCCCAGGCCCTGCGCGAGGAACTCATCAACGTCTATCTCCAGGCCCTGCGCGAATACACCGAGGTCGATGAGACACAGTTCCGCGAACAGCTGCAGCTCTTCGTCCTCTTCCGCCTGCTCCAGGTGCTGGGGGCCTACGGGTTCCGCGGGTACTTCGAGCGCAAGAAGCATTTTCTGGTCAGCATACCGCCCGCCATTCAGAACCTGCGCGAACTGCTTCCCAACCTCAAGGACAGTCCCTATCCCTACCTCCTCCAGGTGCTCCGCGAACTCACCTGTCTGCCCCGTTTCGCCCCCGTGACGAGCGGCGAAGCCAGCGTCTCTCGCTATGACGGCCAGGGCAGCCTCGTGGTCGATGTCTTCAGTTTCTCTTACCGCAAGGGCATTCCCGAGGACACGAGCGGCAATGGGGGCGGCTATGTCTTCGACTGCCGCAGTACCCACAACCCCGGTCGCTACGAACCCTACAAGCAGCTTACGGGACTCGACGAACCTGTCATCCGCTTCCTGGAGGAGGACGGCGAGATTCTCACCTTCCTCGAAAGCGTCTATCGCCTGGCCGATGCCCATGTGGAGCGTTACCTCCAGCGCGGTTTCACCCACCTGATGTTCTCCTTCGGATGCACGGGTGGTCAGCACCGCTCTGTCTATAGTGCCCAGCACCTGGCCGAACACCTGCACCACAAGTTCGGCATAGAAGTACACATTACCCATCGCGAACAACATATTACCCAGACACTATGCAAGCCATGATATTTGCCGCGGGTCTCGGCACCCGCCTCCGTCCGCTCACCGACACGATGCCCAAGGCATTGGTTCCCGTGGGGGACAGTCCCCTGCTGGAACACGTGCTGCGCAAGCTCGTGGCAGCGGGCTATGACGACGTAGTCATCAACGTGCACCACTTTGCACCGCAGATAGCTGCGTGGGTGGAGCAGCACCCTATGCCCGGCCTTACCGTCCACCTCAGCGACGAGAGCCGGGAACTCCTGGAGACGGGTGGGGGCATCCGCCATGCCGCCCCCCTGCTGGGTCGTTCCGACCCCTTCCTCATCCACAACGTCGATATCCTCAGCAACGTGCAGCTCCCGGCCTTGCGCGCTGCGTTCCGTGGCGATGCCATGCTGCTCGTCAGCGAACGCGACACGCAGCGTTACCTCATCTTCGACGACGACATGAGGCTGGTAGGCTGGACCAACATCCAGACGGGTGAGGTGCGCACGCCCTTTCCTGCCGTCCGTGAGGCTTTCGACGAGGACTACGTGGCCCCCGTCAACAGCATCGCCGTGCAGACCAGCCCCTTCTTCCGTCCCCGGGGCACCGGTCCCTACCGTCTGCTGGCCTTCTCTGGCATCCAGCTCATGTCGCCCCGCCTCCTGCCCCTGATGTCCTCCTGGCCCGAGCGTTTCAGCATCATCGACTTCTACCTCAAGGTATGCCGTGAGCGGCCTATCTACGGTTACGAACAGCCGGGACTGCGCCTGATGGATGTAGGAAAGTACGGCACGCTGGATAAAGCTGCCGAATTTCTTGCAAGTATAGAATAAAAACTGTAACTTTGCAGCCAAAATATTTTCAATAGAATAAAGATGCAACAGAAAATCATTATCCTCGACTTCGGCAGTCAGACCACGCAGCTCATTGCGCGACGTCTGCGCGAGTTGGACACTTTCTGCGAAATCCTTCCTTACAACAAGTTCCCGCAGGGAGACAAGGACGTCATCGGCGTCATCCTCTCAGGAAGTCCCTACAGTGTCTATGACCCCGAAGCCTTCAAGGTCGATCTCACCCAGTTCGTGGGTCGCCTTCCGGTCCTCGGCATCTGCTACGGTGCCCAGTACATCTCTTACCACAATGGTGGCAACGTGGAGCCTGCCGGCAGTCGTGAGTACGGCCGCCAGAACCTCACCACCATCCACAAGGAGTGCCCCCTCTTCCATGCCTTCGACGACAACAGCCAGGTGTGGATGAGCCACGGTGACACCATCACGGCCATCCCCACGGGGGCAGAGGTCGTGGCCTCTACGGAGAGTGTGCTGAATGCCGCCTACTACTGTCCCGACGCCCGGCTCATGGGTTCGCAGTACGAGGGTCATTGCCCCGTCATGGGCGTGCAGTTCCACCCCGAGGTGTTCCACAGCGTGCAGGGCACGCAGCTGCTCCGCAACTTCGTGGTAGATATCTGCGGAGGCAATCAGGACTGGAGTGCCGACAACTACATCGAGACCACGGTGCGTGAACTGCGCGAGCAGATTGGTTCCGACCGTGTCATCCTCGGTCTCTCGGGCGGTGTGGATAGCTCCGTGGCCGCCGTCCTGCTCAACCGTGCCATCGGCAGTCAGCTCACCTGTATCTTCGTGGACCACGGTATGCTGCGCAAGAACGAGTTTCAGGATGTGATGAAGGACTACGAGTGTCTGGGTCTGAACGTCATCGGCGTGGATGCCAGCGACAAGTTCCTCAGCGACTTGGAGGGTGTCACCGAACCCGAGAAGAAGCGCAAGATCATCGGCCGCGACTTCGTGGAGGTCTTCAATGCCGAGGCTAAGAAGATTACCGATGCCAAGTGGCTGGCGCAGGGTACCATCTATCCCGACCGCATCGAGTCACTCAACATCACGGGCAAGGTCATCAAGTCCCACCACAACGTGGGCGGTCTGCCCGAGGAGATGCACCTCTCTCTCTGCGAGCCCCTCAAGTGGCTCTTCAAGGACGAGGTACGCCGCGTGGGTCGTTCCCTGGGCATGCCCGAGCACCTCATCACGCGCCATCCCTTCCCCGGTCCCGGTCTTGCCGTGCGCATCCTGGGTGCCATCACGCGCGAGAAGGTGCGCATCCTGCAGGATGCCGACGACATCTACATCCGCGGCCTGCGCGAGTACAAGGTGAAGCTCAGCGGTGAGGAAGCCCGTCGTGTGCTGGCTGCCGGTGTGCCTGCCGACATGGTGGACGGTGAGATTGAAGTGAGCCTCTACGACCAGATATGGCAGGCCGGCACCATCCTCCTCTCTGAGGTGCGCAGCGTAGGTGTCATGGGTGACGAGCGTACCTACGAGAATCCCGTCGCTCTCCGTGCGGTGACCTCCACCGATGCCATGACGGCCGACTGGGCTCATCTTCCCTACGACTTCATGGCCAAGGTGAGCACCGAAATCATCAACAAGGTGAAGGGTGTCAACCGCGTATGCTATGACATCTCCTCCAAGCCACCAGCAACCATCGAGTGGGAGTAAAATAGGATGATAGCAATATCGCACGATATCACATAGTTAGACCGCAGTCAGCACATCTATCACAAGAATGCCGATTGCGGTCTGTTTTTAGATTGGAAGCACCCTCCGACTTGATGCTCAATGATGGTTCCTGAGCTCGTCGAA
>CALZGT010000129.1 GCA_945787235.1 uncultured Prevotellaceae bacterium | reverse complement strand
AGTTCCTTACCAAAGGTGGAGCATGGGGCAGCCATGCCAGTGTGAAATCCGATGCTTTTTTTCTGTATGGATAAAAAAAGAGGAAAGAAATTTTGTGGTGTGTGATTCTTTTCGTATATTTGCCCCCAGTTTTCAAATCTACTAATCAACTAACTACTGTTTATTTATGAGAAAAAACTACTTTTTTCTGTGGCTGTCCCTCCTGATGATGGTCAGCGGCAAGGCTTCTGCCTGGTCTTTCGACATCCCGGCAGAGAATGATGTGCTGGCCACCGACTATGGCTACACGCTCTACAAGTACTATGACTTCTTCAACGCCATGTGCAGTCCTACCGATTACTTCACGGACGGCGAGGGCAACCAGGTGAATGGGGATGGATGCCTCACCCTGTCTGCAGACAAGGCGGCTTTCACGTTGAATAAATTTGATGCCTTCCAGGTGCTGAAGCCGGTGGAGATGAACAATTTCTACATTCAGATTGGTACGGGGGCCATCAACCTGCGCGGTGGGGTAGGCAAGGACGGTCTGCACAACTATGGCAGTGGTTCACGCTTCGTGGCCATAGCTGATGTCAAGGCCGGACAGATTGTGGTGTGCCAGTGGGGCGTGAACGGTACGCGCGCCAGCATCTGCCAGCCTTCCGACAAGATTTCTGGGGCTACTGCCTGTGCCTGGAAGGATATCTCTGACACTATTCATGCCCGCCAGATTGTGCTGGGCACCACCAAGGAATGGCAGTACGACCCTGAGTTCCCGGGCGATGAGGACAAGGCCATCGAGGTGGAGATTCCCGGCAAGGCCGACAATTTCTCCTACTGGCAGGCTGAGAGCGATGGCCACTTTGTCATCGAGTTGCAGCGTGACATCGCCATCCAGGGTATTCAGATATGGCTCGATGCCAGTGCCGAGGAGATGGTGACCTCGCCCACCATGAAGCTGGTGGCCGTCAACGAGGATGAGCGTGCCATTGAACTCAACAGCGGAGAGAGCACCCTGGGCAACGAGTGCTCCGTGTGGTACGGCATAGAGGACGAACCTGCCCTCCTGCTGGAGGACACTGAGGAGGAACTCAGCCGCGATACCATTTATGTCATGGATGAGGAGGGCAATCCTACCTCTGAGATAGCTGACATCAAGATTACCTACAAGCAGAAACTCTCCTCTGACTGGGAGACGGCTGGCATTGCAGGTTCCAACAAGTATGAGAATACTCCCATCTATGTGGGCATGGGCGATGATGCCGACGGTGACGGCTATGTGACCATCCATGCCGCCACGGTGTCCAGCAAGGGCAACTTCTCTGACGTGGTGGACTTCAAGGTAGGCGTGGGCACCATAGCCCTCAACGTACCTACCATGACGCTCATCGGTTTGGACGGCACCCGTCGTTCCTACCAGCTGGGATGGGTCAACAATACCCTGTGTGGCGAGGATTATACGCTGCGTGCCATTGTGGATGGGGCAGAGCAGGATGCCCGGGTGGGTGATGTCTTCGAGGCTGAGAGCAGCATTGGTGCCTACGTAGCCGTGGATGGCTATACCGAGGGTGAACTGCCCGAGGCTGACGTGATGAACAAGGACGTGGCCTACATGCGCAAGAACAAGGAGGCTGCCGAGGCTGACAAGCATGACTGGGACTTTGTACACCTCTCTGACGTGCAGTACCAGATGATCCGCGGCACCTACAGTGACAGCATTGCCTACATCCGTCCCAGTGTGGAGAATGAGGAGAAGATGGATACCACGTTCTATACGCGTGGCGAGTTTGCCGCACTGGTAGCCGAAGGCACTCTGGGCGAGGCCGACGGAGTGGCCTGGAATCCCAAGGACTGCGGATGGTTCTATGACGCTACCCGCAGCCGTGCCACGCTCAATGTCGTGGAGGGTGGTCTGGATGCCAATTCCAACGGATATGGCTATGTGGAGGACAAGGACGTACAGCTCTTCAACAATGGCCTGAGCGTGGCCTGTGCTCCCAATGCGAACAATGCCAGCTGCATCTTCATCTATGACAACAATGACCTGGGCTGCTACTTCATGTCACGACCTACGTTGACGTTCTCACGCGAGGCCGCGCAGTGGGGTGAGTACGTTCTCATCTACCAGGGTGCCGGTGGCAGCAATTACACCAACTCCCGCTGGCCTTCGCTCTATGAGGTGCCTGAGAGTGAACTCCTCAGCGTGACGCTCCAGAGTGGTGGCATCCATGTCTTCTACATTGATGTCTATACCACCGAAGAACTGCCCGTGGATGGTGTCGAGGGTATCATGACGGCCGACTCTCAGCGTACCAAGGCCATCTACGACCTCTCTGGCCGCCGTGTCAGCAAGGCTGTGAAGGGCATCTATCTCATCAACGGCAAGAAGGTGGTGAAGTAACTTTACAACCGTTGTTTTTCGTACAGAAGTGCGCCCCATGCCGTGTGGCGCACTTTTTTTTTCTGTATGGATAAAAAAGAGGAAAGAAATTTTGTGGTGTGTGATTCTCTTCGTATATTTGCCCCCAGTTTTCAAATCTACTAATCAACTAACTACTGTTTATTTATGAGAAAAAACTACTTTTTTCTGTGGCTGTCCCTCCTGATGATGGTCAGCGGCAAGGCTTCTGCCTGGTCTTTCGACATCCCGGCAGAGAATGATGTGCTGGCCACCGACTATGGCTACACGCTCTACAAGTACTATGACTTCTTCAACGCCATGTGCAGTCCTACCGATTACTTCACGGACGGCGAGGGCAACCAGGTGAATGGGGATGGATGCCTCACCCTGTCTGCAGACAAGGCGGCTTTCACGTTGAATAAATTTGATGCCTTCCAGGTGCTGAAGCCGGTGGAGATGAACAATTTCTACATTCAGATTGGTACGGGGGCCATCAACCTGCGCGGTGGGGTAGGCAAGGACGGTCTGCACAACTATGGCAGTGGTTCACGCTTCGTGGCCATAGCTGATGTCAAGGCCGGACAGATTGTGGTGTGCCAGTGGGGCGTGAACGGTACGCGCGCCAGCATCTGCCAGCCTTCCGACAAGATTTCTGGGGCTACTGCCTGTGCCTGGAAGGATATCTCTGACACTATTCATGCCCGCCAGATTGTGCTGGGCACCACCAAGGAATGGCAGTACGACCCTGAGTTCCCGGGCGATGAGGACAAGGCCATCGAGGTGGAGATTCCCGGCAAGGCCGACAATTTCTCCTACTGGCAGGCTGAGAGCGATGGCCACTTTGTCATCGAGTTGCAGCGTGACATCGCCATCCAGGGTATTCAGATATGGCTCGATGCCAGTGCCGAGGAGATGGTGACCTCGCCCACCATGAAGCTGGTGGCCGTCAACGAGGATGAGCGTGCCATTGAACTCAACAGCGGAGAGAGCACCCTGGGCAACGAGTGCTCCGTGTGGTACGGCATAGAGGACGAACCTGCCCTCCTGCTGGAGGACACTGAGGAGGAACTCAGCCGCGATACCATTTATGTCATGGATGAGGAGGGCAATCCTACCTCTGAGATAGCTGACATCAAGATTACCTACAAGCAGAAACTCTCCTCTGACTGGGAGACGGCTGGCATTGCAGGTTCCAACAAGTATGAGAATACTCCCATCTATGTGGGCATGGGCGATGATGCCGACGGTGACGGCTATGTGACCATCCATGCCGCCACGGTGTCCAGCAAGGGCAACTTCTCTGACGTGGTGGACTTCAAGGTAGGCGTGGGCACCATAGCCCTCAACGTACCTACCATGACGCTCATCGGTTTGGACGGCACCCGTCGTTCCTACCAGCTGGGATGGGTCAACAATACCCTGTGTGGCGAGGATTATACGCTGCGTGCCATTGTGGATGGGGCAGAGCAGGATGCCCGGGTGGGTGATGTCTTCGAGGCTGAGAGCAGCATTGGTGCCTACGTAGCCGTGGATGGCTATACCGAGGGTGAACTGCCCGAGGCTGACGTGATGAACAAGGACGTGGCCTACATGCGCAAGAACAAGGAGGCTGCCGAGGCTGACAAGCATGACTGGGACTTTGTACACCTCTCTGACGTGCAGTACCAGATGATCCGCGGCACCTACAGTGACAGCATTGCCTACATCCGTCCCAGTGTGGAGAATGAGGAGAAGATGGATACCACGTTCTATACGCGTGGCGAGTTTGCCGCACTGGTAGCCGAAGGCACTCTGGGCGAGGCCGACGGAGTGGCCTGGAATCCCAAGGACTGCGGATGGTTCTATGACGCTACCCGCAGCCGTGCCACGCTCAATGTCGTGGAGGGTGGTCTGGATGCCAATTCCAACGGATATGGCTATGTGGAGGACAAGGACGTACAGCTCTTCAACAATGGCCTGAGCGTGGCCTGTGCTCCCAATGCGAACAATGCCAGCTGCATCTTCATCTATGACAACAATGACCTGGGCTGCTACTTCATGTCACGACCTACGTTGACGTTCTCACGCGAGGCCGCGCAGTGGGGTGAGTACGTTCTCATCTACCAGGGTGCCGGTGGCAGCAATTACACCAACTCCCGCTGGCCTTCGCTCTATGAGGTGCCTGAGAGTGAACTCCTCAGCGTGACGCTCCAGAGTGGTGGCATCCATGTCTTCTACATTGATGTCTATACCACCGAAGAACTGCCCGTGGATGGTGTCGAGGGTATCATGACGGCCGACTCTCAGCGTACCAAGGCCATCTACGACCTCTCTGGCCGCCGTGTCAGCAAGGCTGTGAAGGGCATCTATCTCATCAACGGCAAGAAGGTGGTGAAGTAATTTTTCAACCGATATTTTCTACTCTGAAGTGCGCCCCATATCCTGAGGCGCACTTCTGTATATATAAAAGGTGGGGACTGAACTGAGTTGTGTATATGTGGGATTCGACAAGTGTGCATAGAATGGTGAGAATCCCGTCACTTTGGGCCGGAGAATTGCGAGAATGATGGCGAAAGAGTGAAAACTGTGGGTGTTTCGTCAGTTTTGTCCCTATAAATTGTGAGAATTTCGACAAAGTGCGTACCTTTGTATTCAAATAATGAAAAGATTGCAGTCGTCCGGCTTGTCGCTGGCCTGTTCCGCACCTCTGGCGGGGAACGGGCGAGAGGAAAGTCCGGGCAACACAGGACATCCCGCTTCCTAACGGGAAGAAGGTCGTGAGACTTAGTCAGTGTAGAAGAAAACAACCGCCCCAGCCCTTCCCCTTAGGATGGATCGGGGTAAGGGTGAGAAGGTGAGGCAAGAGCTCACCAGGCGCACGGTGACGTGCGTGCTGTACACTCCGGGAGTTGAAAGTTCGCGTAAACCGGCGTTATCAGGGCTGTCCGTCCGAGCCGGAGGGTAGAACGATGTGATACGCGTGGCAACACGGGTCGTGAAGCGGATGGTGACATCCGTTCTGGATAAATGACAGGCACTCCTTACGCTTTGTCTTGGGAGTACAGAACCCGGCTTACAGGACGGCTGCAGTCTTTCTTTTCCGCGTCTCTGTTCCTCACTTTTCGTTACCTGATAAGTGTCCGAAATATCAAAAAACTATTAACCGATGGGGCGAAATGTTAATTTATAGGAAAAATCGTGTGCAAAAGTGACAACGAAACGCATTTTCCGCTAATTTTGCAGTCGGAAAATCATTAATTAAAAATAATAGTAAGCTATGAAAAAGATTTTTGTAGGTGTGTTGATGCTGGCTGCCATGGGTGCCGGTGTGGCATGTGCCAATTCTGCTGCCCCCGAGCAGGCAGCGGCTGTTCCCCAGCAGCCGGGTGGTCTCGTAGATCTTACCTATGCGGCTGAGTCAAGTGTGAACAGTGTGGTGTATATCAAGGTAACGGCAGGCGGCAAGACGCAGACGGTGACGACGTACGACCCCTTCGAGGATATCTTCGGCGACTTCTTCGGTTTTCCCGGTCGTGGCAACGGACGCGGACAGCAGCGTCAGGTGCAGACACCCAAGCGTCAGTCAGCGGGTAGCGGCGTCATCATCAGCAAAGATGGCTACATCGTGACCAACAACCACGTGGTGAAGGATGCCGATGAGATTCTGGTGAAGCTCAATGACAACCGTGAGTTCAACGGACGTATCATCGGACTGGACGAGACCACTGACCTGGCTCTCATCAAGGTGGATGCCAAGGACCTGCCCGCCATCACCATCGGCAACAGTGAAGACCTGCGTCTGGGACAGTGGGTGCTGGCTGTGGGCAATCCCTTCAACCTCACCAGCACGGTGACGGTCGGCATCGTCAGTGCCAAGGCGCGTTCGCTGGGTGCCAATGACATAGAGAGTTTCATCCAGACGGATGCTGCCATCAACTCGGGTAACAGCGGCGGTGCGCTGGTCAACGAGAAGGGTGAATTGGTAGGTATCAATGCCATGCTCTACAGCCAGACGGGTTCCTACAGCGGTTATGGCTTTGCCATTCCTACGACCATCATGAACAAGGTGGTGGCAGACCTCAGGGAGTTTGGTGTGGTACAGCGTGCTTTGCTGGGAGTGGCTGGCATGGATGTGACGAACTACCTCGACATGGAGAGGGAGAAGGGCAACGAACTGGATCTGGGAACCGTGAAGGGTGTCTATGTCAGCTCCGTGAGCGAGGGCAGTGCCGCTGCCGAGGCTGGTCTGCAGAAGGGTGACGTGGTGACCATCGTGGATGGCAAGGAAGTGGCCAAGATGGCAGAACTTCAGGAGGTGCTCTCCAAGCATCGTCCCGGTGACAAGGTGAACATCAAGTATGTGCGAAACAAGAAGA
>CALZGT010000128.1 GCA_945787235.1 uncultured Prevotellaceae bacterium | reverse complement strand
CTCTACACCACATACCGCTTCATCTCCTCGCCCTCTACACCCGCATACAGTTCCACCAGTCCCCGGACGGGACTTGCCTGTATTTTGGGAATGAGCACGGCCTCTATCTGGAAGAACCCCACCTCCGACTTCATCGTCACCTCAATCTTCAGCGGACGGTTCTCTCCGCGGTGTATCTTGACCTTCTCGATGCTGTGGGCCGAGTATTTGTGCATGTCGCCCACGGCAGGTTCGGTAGGTATTTCCAATGCGATGCGTGCGCGTCCCTTCGTCATGTCGCATCCATCGGCAATAAGGATGACCCCAGCCTCAATCGAGTGGACGGGGTGAGAACCCATGTGCCCCAGAATGCCTTCCATGGCCAGAGAACGTATGACCACGCGTCGCATCGTGTCTTTTTCTTCGGGAAACAACTGCAGGAGGATGTCGCTGATGAGCGCGTGGCAGATGATGCCCGAATACAGTTCATGGTTCTTCCTGGCTATGGTCATGCCGCTGTCATGCAGCATGGCGGCAAACATGACGGCCAGGATGCTGTCCGTGAAGGTGCCCGTCTGTTCCTTCTCCACACAGGTCTGCACCCCGGCCTCGTGCAATATGCCCAGTATCTTCAGGGCGTTGCGGGCCACCGTCTTCATGTGCACGGGACCATGGTCGTTCAGCCCTATGCGGGTGATGCTCACCGTGTTGGCATAGTTCTGCAGCGCCGTTATCTCAGGATGCTCCAACAAGATGTCCAGCAGCCTCACAGGGAGGTCACCATCCGCAGCACACTGGCTTGCGAGGTCCTCCACCTGCTTCCGCAGCTTGGCCTCTACCTGCTGTTCCTTGGGGGATTTGGTTTCCATGGATTAAAACTTTATCATCAGTTCACACACCAGTTTGTCCTGCTCACTCTCCTTGGCACCGCCGTGGGGGTACCAGTACTTCTCGTAGTTGAGGCGGAGATGGGTGGGGAAATAGGGATTGCGGAGGGCAAAGGTCACCCCCAGGGTGAGGCGGTGCCGCTCGGCATCGGTCAGCTTCAGCAGGGAACCCGCCATACCGCTCTTGCCCGAAGAGTGGTCCTGCATGTAGTCATAGCGTGCCAGGTAGCCTATGCTCTCCACGAGGCTCTTCTCCTTCTTGAGGAACTGGTCGTAGCCAAGCATCGTGTTCAGTGCGTTGCAGTCGTGGAAGGTGTCCTTGGCATAGAACTTGTGCAGGAACTCTGCCTCCACGAGCCACCCCTTCCGCTGGAACGACACACCCATGTCGAGTGAGGTGTAGGAAGCCTGGCGGTCGGCTATCTGCTGGTGCTGTACACTGGGTACGAGGGAGAGACCCGGCACGGGATAGTACTGGAGGCGGGCAGAATAGCCGGGCGAGGTGAACCATGCCGACTTCTGGTTGTTGAGGTTGGAACCGTTGAAGATGCCAGCATCCAGCGAGGCCACCTTGCGCTGCTTCCTGTCGGTAAAGTCAAAACCGGCCAGGAAACCCACGTCGCGCATGTCTCCGACCTGCTTGGCGATGAAACTGCGGTTGGCGAAAAACTGTGCCGAGGGGTTGCGGTGGGCATCGATGCTGAAGGGCATACGCTGCTGGCCGAGCGAGAGGCGGAGGGTCTTCCAGGGTGTCACTCTCACCCAGGCATCCTTCATCTTCATCTCGCCCTCATCACAGAGGTCTATCTCCATCTTGTATTCGGAACAGAGCGGCAGTTTGCCGACCACGGAAAGACGGGCGTTGCGTACCTCGAAGCGACCGGCATTCAGGTCTGGCTCATACTCGAACTTGCCACGCAGTATGCCGTGCAGTCCGGGCATGAACTTGGAGGTCTTGCTTTGCATCATCTTTTCCAGCCGCGTCAGGCGTTCCTCCATACCCCGGGAGTCAGAGCTGCCCTGGGCATGGGCTGATGCCGCATACAGGAAGGTGAGGAACAGTACCAGGAGGAGAATTCTCATCCAGGTGTAGAGCGTTTGGATCTTTCTTGCTTTTTGGGTTGTCATAATTTTCATGCCAGAAGGAAAAATCAGGTTTCTTTTCCTTTGGCAATGCAAAATTACGCTAAAGACATTACACGGATATTACCGAAATGTTACGAAGTTATTGCAACCCCGTTTTGTCACAGGATTGCAATAAGCGTGCTTTACACAGTCGATTCAGGCGACTCTAAAACTAACGTTTTCGTTAAGCCAGATGAGCAATGATGAGCTTGCTCAGTCATTGCCATGGCGAGAAAACGAAGGATGAAATCCAACCTAACAAATCATATAAGAAACCTCACATCAATAGGATGCGTTCTGGGGGTCGAACTCCGTCCAACCGTCCAACCACTTGTCACCGGGAGCAAAGGCACCGATGTAGTTAACCTTCTCAAACCAGCCGGACAGGAGGGCATCCTGGAAACTGGCGGCACCCACCAGCGGTGAACCAGCCTGCGGACAGCAGGGAGTGGCGAGTTTGCCGACCTTCGTCAGCATGAGTTCCTCGGACTGGGCAAAGAGGCGGTTACCAGGCTGCGCCTTGAAGAAGGAAGCACTGTAGGACTCCTGTGAGGCATCGATGACAGCCTTCTTGGCAGCATCATAGAGGTCATCGACATAACGCTTGTTGGCATCGCTGCCCGTCTGCCCCATGCCGGCAAGGAAGATGTGCTGCAGCTTCAGGCCGCCAGCCTTGGCAAACTCCTGCGTGTTGCCCTTCTCGGCATCAATGATGAGACCAATGGGATAGCCGACGGCCAGGGAGTTGAAGCAAGCCAGATGACTGCTGCGGCGTATCTGCATGGCAGACTGGTACTTGCCCAGGGCTGAACCGTTCTGCGGGAACATGGAACCACCGTTGATGTAGTCGGGCGTATTCTCAAAACCATCCCTGCCCATGGGACCGATGAAGGTGACGTTGGAGAAGGTGACCGTGGTGAAGGGTTCCGTCAGCGAACCGTCGGCATCGTTGTCACTCTCAAAACCATTGGACTGGGAGGCATCAGCGATGCGGGGGTCACGGACAGAGAGGGCAAACTGCACCTTGCCGTTGTAGCCGTTGTCGGTGTCGAACTCATCGTCCCAACCGTTGTAGGCCACCAGATAGCGGCAGTTCACGTTGCCGCCAAACCACTCGAAGGAGTCATCGTTGGTGTAACTTACCTGCACGTGATCTACCTGTGTCCCACCGCCTACGCTGGCAAAGGTAATACCGTTGATTTCCTTGTCCTTCTGGAAGGGATAGCCGGCAAACTCCACGCGGACATAACTCAGCACACCACTGTTGTCCTGTGCATCATTGCCTCCGTGCTTGGTGCGCGGACCACCCTCTATCTGCTGCCCCAGCACACCCTTGTTGTTGGTGCCGCGTCCGCAGATGATGAGACCTCCCCAGTCACCGGGTTTGCGCTCTCCCTTGGGCTGGGCCGAGGTGAACACGATGGGCTGCGAGGCAGAGCCCTTGGCATAGAGTTTGCCACCGGGTTCCACGATAAGACTGGCAGCCGACTCCTTCTCACCCTTGATGACAGTACCCGGTTCGAGGGTCAGTTCGGCTCCGTCGGCTACATATATCCATCCACGCATCAGATAGGTGCCTTTCTTCAGGGTCTGCTTGCCCTTGAAGATGAACTCCTTGTCACCGTTGCCGATGACCAGTCCCTGGGCATCCTCCTTGCCGTCTGCCGTGAAAAGCAGGTGGCTGCACGTCTTGATGCTGCCTTCCGTGCCCCATACGTAGGCCACGTCCTGTTTCTTGTCGTCTGCATCGTCATCGTTGCTGCATGACACGAACGCCATGCCCATCGCTGTGGCTGCAAGAGCCACGGAAAGAAAACTTCTTGTCTTCATCTTTTGTGTATAATTTGGTTTTTACTGGCAAGGGCGTTTCCCTTGCGGTTCATTGTATCTTAATGCTTGCCGTCAGCGAGAGGGTGCGCCCCGGGCGGTAGGAACGCGTTACCTGCTGCACCTCGCCCCGTGCGGTCTGTTCGAACTGCTTGTACTGCACCTTCTGTGCCAGCAGGTCGCGCAGGGAGAGACGGAGGTCGAAGCATCCGAACGACTTGCCTATGTTGAGGTCTATCTGGTGACGGGGCATCTCGTAGCTGTCGGGCACGCGGACATCCGTCTCACCACTTCCCACGCTGCGTCCTACACCGATGATGCGCTTGCCGATGGTATTGTAGAGAAGGGCGGCCGTCCATCCCTTCTGCCAGGGACGGCTGTTCTCCTCCTGACCGCACTGGTAGAAAAGTCCCAGGTTCACGAGGTAGGGGGACTGTCCCTGCATGGGGCGTTCCTTCTCGCGGCTTCCTTCCGGGAAACTCACGCTGGACTTGATCCATGCCGCATTGAGCGAGAGGGAGAACTGGGGCAGGTGCAGGAAGTCGAGCTGCTTGCGCAGGTCGAGTTCCACGCCATAGCTGTGCGCCCCCAGGGCATTCATGTAGGAATACACCAGGTCGGTACCTCCTGCCACGGTGTAGGTCCACTCAATGGGATGACGGAAATGCTTATAGAAGAGGGAGATACTGATTACTTCCCCTGCATGGGGGTACCACTCCCAGCCCAGGTCAAGGTTGTCGATGTAGGCAGGCTTCAGGTTGTGGTTGCCCTGCACGTTGGAGGCCAGATCGAAATCATAGAAGACGCTGGTGGAGAGTTCGCGGAACTCAGGGCGGTTGGTGGTACGGCCATAGGCGAGCCTCATCTGCTGGGTCTTGTCTATATGATAGGTAAGGTTCAGCGAGGGAAAGAGGTCGTTGTAGTCATAGCGGGTGGAAAGGGGGGAATACTCCTGACGACGTGTATGCGAGATGAGTTCGGTATGGGAACTCTCGAAGCGCACGCCACCATAAGCCTCCAGACGGCTGTGGAAGAAAGGAAGGAGCAGGGATAAGTAACCGCTTCCCAAGGTATTGCGGGCCTCGTAGTTGTTGCTCCAATCGACCTGCTCCAGGAGATAGAGTCCGTCGGGACCGTAGTGTGACTCCTGCAGGAGTTGGCCGGCCACGTCGAGGTCACGCATCTGCTGGGGCAGTTGTCCCGTAGGCCAAGCATAGGTAAAGAAACGCGTGTCGTAACGGCGGCGGCGGTGTTCGGCATAGAGACCTGCCTTGAGGGAGGGTTGCCATCCGCTGAAGGCAAAGTCATGTTTCCAATTGGCACCTCCAGACCCGATGTGCTCGGCCAGGAAGGAGAACTCGCGGTTGATGTCATTGAGGTTCTCTACCTCAAGACTGCCATCCTCCTGCGCAAAGACCATGTAGCGGCGACGGTCGGGCAGACTGCGGTTGCTGTAGGCATAGCCCAGGTTCCAGTCCAGGAGATTCCGCTCGCTGAGGGTGTGGCGGCCCTGCAGGCCGAGGTTGTAGGTCGTACGGCTCTGGTAGTAGTACTCTGCCTGCTCCATGTAGTCGCTCTGTGCGTCATATCCCTTGCGGTAGGAATAGCGGTTCTTGCCCGTCTGGTTGAGGATCTGCTTCAGTTCCACCCTGTGGTCCTTGTCGGCAGAGAGCCACACCACGCCCAGCAGGGCACCCAGCCTGACCTGCGCTGCATATTGGTCATCGGTGGCGCGCCTCAGGTAGTTGGAGCAGTCGTGGGTCTGGTCATAGGCACCGAACATGTTGTTGGTGATGTCCTGCAGGGTGCGCTGCGAATGGCTGTAGTTCAGACTGCCCGTCAGGCCCCACGTCTGCGACTGCCGCGTCTGCCAGCGGTGGGTCACGCTGGCTGCCAGCGAGAGGTCGGCCAGGGGCTTGCGGCACTGCACCGTCCAGTCGTTGTTGAGACCGTTGCCCAACAGCGAGTAGCCGTTGCCCTGGGGAGCCAGCACGGAGTGTATGCCATCCTGCAAGCCCCGCTTTCCGCTGTCGAATCCCAGGAAGTCGGTAGCACTCCCCTTGCTGTACAGGTAGTCACGGCCTGCCGTCTCGGTGTTCACGCTGCTGCCCACGCCCAGGCTCCAGGTGTTCTGCTGAGGTACGTCCTTGGTGTTCACCTGGATGAAACCTCCGGCAAAGTCGGCGGGATAGTCGGGAGCTGAGGACTTGACCACCTTGATATGGTCTATCTGCGACGAGGGGATGATGTCGAAGGAGAATGCGCGCTGGTCGGCCTCGCTCGAAGGCACGGCAGCTCCGTTCATCCATACATTATTATATCGCTGGGAGAGTCCGCGCACCATGACGAACTTCTCGTCGTTGATACTCACACCCGGAATGCGGCGTATCACCTCGCTCGCATCCTTGTCCTGCGTGCGCTTGATGTGCTGTTCCGATACGCTGGTCATAGCCACATGGGCCTCCTGCTGTTCGCGCATCAGGGCTGCCTCAGTGTTGTGGCGTGCCTCGCCCGTCACGCGGACAACAGCCAGTGTGGCGTTGTCCTCCAGCAGGTCAATGTCCAGCGTCTGCTGCCCTTCCTCCACCTCTGTGTCACGGGTCTGCGTCTGGTAGCCTATGTAGCGGATGGTCAGTGTATGCCGGCCGTTGGGGATGTCCAATCTGTAATGACCGTCTGCATCGGTCGAGGTTCCCTTGCCGTCAGCCCAGGCTATGCTGGCACCTATGAGCACCTCACCGGTCTTGGCATCCCTAACGATGCCCTCCACGATGCCTGCCTGCACCATGGGCAGACAGGTGAAGGCCAGGATGCCGGAATAAAACAATCTTCTTACCCAAATTCCTTTTAATGATGTTTTTGTTCTTGCCATACGTTTCATTTTCGTTCAACTCACATCGGGCTGGCCCATGAGCCTTCTTCCCGATGGCGCTGCAAAGGTACGGCACTGCCTTTACAAAACCATTACCGGCACATTACAAA
>CALZGT010000127.1 GCA_945787235.1 uncultured Prevotellaceae bacterium | reverse complement strand
AGTTCTTTGGTCGTCATTTGTTTGGTTTTCAGGTTTAAGAAGTTGAAGGTTGATTCCATTAACAACTGCTGCAAAGTTGAAAAGGGGAGTGAGCCTATCACTCCCCCGTTCTGCTTTGATTATCTCAGTGCCTTGTTCAGCATGTAGTAAATCTCGTTGTTGCGCAGTTCCTTCTTGAACTCGGGAATCGTGGTGTTCTTGTTGATGGCGATGTACTCGATACCCGTCATCTCAGCGAAGTCCTCCCAGTACTCCTCGGTGATGTCGTAAGAGAAGGCACTGTGGTGTGTACCACCGGCGAGAATCCAGGCAGCGGCACCAACCTCGAAGGTAGGCTGCGGGATCCACAGGGCAGATGCCACGGGAAGGTTGGGCATGGGCTTGGGCTCGATGCACTCTACCTCCTGGGTAATGAGACGGAAACGGTTGCCCAGGTCAACAACGGTAGCCTTCACACCGGCACCGGTCTTGGAGGTGAAGACGAGACGAGCCGTCATCTGCTTGCGGATACCGATGCCGAGGAAGTGAACCTCCAGGGTGGGCTTATCGACAGCGATGAGGGGAGTTACCTCGAGCATGTGGCTCTGCAGGCAAGAACTCTGGTCGCCGGCGAAGTTCAGGGTGTAGTCCTCCAGGAATGAGCAACCCTTGGCCATACCCTGGTTCATCACCCAGAGTGAACGGTAGAGACAAGCCGTCTTCCAGTCACCCTCAGCACCGAAACCGATACCCTCAGCCATCAGACGCTGGCAAGCGAGGCCGGGAATCTGGTCGAAGCCAGAGAAGTTGGGATCATCGATGTTGGCATCACCCAGGTCGTCGAAGTTGGTGGTGAAAGCCGTAGCACCCTCGTCCTTCAGTACGCGACGAAGGGCAATCTCTGCCTTGGCAGCATTTCTTACCTTCTCCCAGTAAACCTCCTCACCACTCTCGTCAATCTTGATGGTGTAGGCCTTCTTGTACTCCTCAACGAGAGCATCTACTTCAGCCTCAGTAACCTGCTTGTGGTACTCCATGAGGGAAGATACGGGGTAGTAATCTACATGGTAGCCCAGACGCTGCTCGAACTCCACGCGGTCACCGTCCGTTACTGACACGTTGTTCATGTTCATACCGAACATCAGGCAGCGTACCTGCTTGGCATCAGCCACGGCAGCAGCCGTGCGTGCCCATACGCCAATCTTCTTCTGAGCCTCCTCGTTGGTCCAGTGGCCAGCCACTACCTTGCGGTTGATGCGCATGCGGGTGCAGGCATGACCGAACTCGATGTCGCCGTGAGCCGACTGGTTGAGGTTCATGAAGTCCATGTCAATCTCGTTCCAGGGAATCTCGGTGTTGAACTGGGTGTGGAAGTGCAGCATAGGCTTCTGCAGTGCCTGCAGACCCTTGATCCACATCTTGGCAGGTGAGAAAGTGTGCATCCAGGTGATGACACCCACGCACTTCTCACAGCTGTTGGCCTGCTTCATCAGGCTCTCAGCCTCCTGGCAAGACTTCACGGTACCCTTATATACAATCTTCACGGGTACGTTGCCGCTCTTGTTGATACCCTCGATCATGATGTTTGAGTGCTCATCCACCTGACCCAAAACTTGCTCTCCGTACAGCAGCTGTGTTCCTGACAGCCACCAAATCTCTAAATTTTCAAACATTTTAGTTAATTGTTAGTTGATAATTGACAAATTGATGGTTATTTCCTTTCCGTCTGAATCTTGTTGCAAACCCTACGGTATTGCGAAAAACTAAGGTGAAGGAAATTCTGTTATTATTCTCAGCAATTATCTTGGTTACAGACTCTAGGTAGGTTCTATTAATTATCTCTATAGAATTACCTTTATTATTTGATTAATGTTTCTGACCTTTCTGGCCGTAATACGCATTGGGGCCGTGCTTGCGGTTGTAGTGCTTCTCCACCAGCAGAGGATTCATGGTGGTGAGAGGATTCACACTGAAGGAGACGAATGCCATCTTGGCAACCTGCTCCATGACCTTGGCGTTATATACTGCATTGTCGGGCGAGGTACCCCAGCTGAAGGGACCATGGTTCTTCACCAGCACGGCAGGCGTGTGGTCGGGATTGATCTTGCGGATGTTGAGAATCTCATCCACGATGACATTACCCGTTTCCAGTTCGTACTGCCCCTCAACCTCCTCCTTGGTCATGTCACGCGTACAGGGAATGGCCTTGTAGAAATAGTCGGCGTGGGTAGTACCGATGTTGGGGATGTCCTGTCCCGCCTGGGCAAAAGCCGTGGCGTAGGTAGAATGGGTATGTACCACACCCTGGATATTGGGGAACGCACGATAGAGGACAAGGTGCGTGGGCGTGTCACTGGAGGGATTGAGGTCGCCTTCAACCACCTCTCCGGTGTTGAGGTCCACCACGACCATGTCGCTGGCCTTCATGTTGTCATAGTCAACGCCACTGGGCTTGATGACCACAAGACCCTTCTCGCGGTCAATACCGCTGACGTTGCCCCAGGTAAAGATGACCAGTCCCTGCTTTACCAAATCAAGGTTGGCCTTGAATACTTTTTCTTTGAGTTCTTCTAACATATTAATATAAGGTATGTCTGTTTAAATTTTCACTTCAAGGGAGTCCCGCTGCCAGCCCATACGCCGGCAGTGGGATACGTCCGTATCAGTAATTACCAGAAATAAGCATAGAAGCATGAACACATGCCGATGACAAGGAGCGTGCCGATGATATCGAAGGCACTCCAGCTGCTGCGGATGGACTTCTTGAAGTCGGCAGTGAAGGTGATGGCCTCCACCTGCTCACGGCTGGGAGCGGGCGTGAAGCAGCTCACCACTACCATGAAGAGGATAAGGAAGACAAGCAACCAGCACTCGAATACCAGCCAGTTCGTCTGCCAGAACCATGAGGTATATTCCCAGAAGGCACCATCCATGGCAGCCTTGCCCGTGTCGGTGATGACATTGGTGACAAGGCGAACCATACCGATGAGGAAGCCCACAATCATGGTATATTCACCGGCCAGCGGCGTAATCTTCTTGGAGAAGATACCCATAGCAAACACAGCTACCATGGCAGGAGCCAAGAGTGACTGGATGCCCTGGAGGTAGTTGTAGAGCGTATCCATCTTCATCATGATGGGCAACCAGAGGAAGCCGAGTACTACGACTACCACGGTAGCCACACGACCTACGAAGACATAGTGCTCCTCCGTCATACCCTTCTTGAGAGGCTTGTAGAAATCCTCGGTGAAGAGCGTGGCGCAGCTGTTGAAGAAGGCAGCCAGAGAGGCTACGAGAGCACAGATGAAGCCGATGGTGACAATACCCTTGATACCGGCAGGCAGCACGCTCTTCACCATGATGGCAAAGGCAGCGTCCGTCTCCTCCATCTGGATGACACCCTTCTCAGCCAGGGCGGCTGCTATCATACCGGGAATGAGGAACATGAAGCAGGGAAGGCACTTGAAGAAACCGGCAGCGATGGTACCGCGGCGGGCACGCTTCATCACCTCCTCATTGCTCTCACCGGGCACCTGACCCAGCACACGCTGTACGATGTGCTGGTCCGTACACCAGTACCAGAAACCAATGATGGTAGCACCGAGGAACACCACGAAACCAGGATATTCCTGGTACATGCTGTCACCCTCTTCCCAGTGGAACATGTGGGTCGTACCGTAGCCGTTGTTCAGCTGGTCGCAGTAGGACATCATGCTTGTCCAACCCTCAGCGATGTTGCCACCGCCCAAGGTAGCAAGACCCAGGAAGAGCACGAGGAAAGAACCGATGACGAGGATGGGCGTCTGGATGGTAGAGAGCGTCATGACACCCTTCATACCACCGAAGACGGTAAACACCGTGGTGAGCAGAATCAGACCAATGGCACCAACCCAGAAATTCAGTCCCCACAGGTACTCAAAGAAGATACCACCCGTCAGCGCCGTCACGCTCACCTTGGTGAGGATGTAAGCCACGAGGGTGATGATAGAGAGCCACGAGCCCGTACGCTGAGTATAGCGGAACTTGAGGAAGTCGGGCATGGTGATAATCTTACCCATCTTGTTGATGAGCAACTGATAGAAAGGCACGAAGAGCCAGCCGAGGATGAGAATCATCCATCCCTGCATCTCCCAGTGAGCCATGCCCACACCACTCTTGGCACCTGTACCGGCCAGACCTACCAGGTGCTCGCTACCGATGTTGGCGGCAAAGATTGCCATACCGATTACATACCAAGGCTCACCCTTACCGAAGAGATAGGCAGAGGAGTCTTCTCCCTGCTGAGCCTTCTTGTCCTTCACGATAGCACGCCATACGGCCCATACCACACCGACCACTCCCAATGCGAGTACGGCCCAGTCAATTGCAATAAATTCTTGTGATGACCAATTCATCTTTTTGAAACAGTTGAAATAATTAAGTTAGTAATTGGGTTATTTTCTTACAGAGAACTTGTAGATACAGTGGCTGTAATACTCCTCGCCCGGGTTCAGCTGACAGCTGGGCCACGTGGGTACGTTGGGGCAGTTGGGGTATTTCTGGGTCTCCAGACAGAAGGCGGCATTCTTGGGATAGGCGATGCCCTTCTTTCCGATGACCTTACCGTTCTGGAAGTTGCCGCTGTAGAACTGGATGCCGGGTTCATTGGTATAAACCTCCAGCTGTATGCCCGTAGAGGGACAGTAGGCCGTGGCACACACCTTGGTGTCGTCACCCTTGCCGTCGGCGTAGGTATTCAGACACCAGTTGTGATCGTAACCCGTATGATCTTCACCGTCCTCGATGGCCTTCAGAGCCTCGGCAGTCTCAAAGTCCGTACCAATGGCTTTGAACTGACGGAAGTCGAAGCAGGTACCCTCGACCTTGGCTATCTCACCCGTCGTCATGTAGGTCTGGTCTGTGGGTGTATAGTTGTCAGCATTGATTTGCAACATGTGGTCGGTGATGGGCTTGGTAGGGTCACCGCTCAGGTTGAAATAACTGTGGTTCGTCATGTTCAGGATGGTGGGAGCATCCGTCGTACCCTTGTAGGTGATGTCTATGGCATTGTCATCCGTCAGTGTCATGGTCACCGTCACATTGACAGTGCCGGGGAAGTTGGCCTCACCGTCGGGTGACTCCAGCTTCAGCACCACGACATTGCTGTCGGGCTGCTCGGCATCGTAGGGGATGTACATCCACTCCCGTGGATAACCATGGAGCATGTGTCCGTAGTTGTTGGTTTCCAGCTGTATGATGCTGTCACCCAAGGGGAACTGTCCCTTGTTGATACGGTTGGCATAGCGGCCCACCGATGAGCCGAAGTCACTCTTGTTGTTCTCGGGGAAATAGTCCTGTGCCGTGGGATAACCCAGTACCACGTCGGTAGGATTCCCATCTTTGTCGGGCACAACGATGCTGACGATGCGTCCACCAAAGTTGGTGACACACACCTCCATGCCATTCTTGTTGGTCAGCGTATAAAGAGCCACTGCCTTCTCACCGCGGATGGCATCCACGTAGGTAGTGTCAAAGTCGGCAGGGTTCAATCCTGACTGGGTCAGAGGAGTCTCAGCTACGGAGTTCTTGACCGTACAGGAAGCCACCAGGGCACCGGATGCCAGGAGTAGCGCGTTCTTTAAAGTCTTCTTCATGCGTGCGTACGTATTATATATATTATGATTGAAGCAGTAAAGTCATTCCGGGTCTTGCCCGGAATGACAACACTGATTCTGCTATCCGATTCGTTTATTTTCTTGATTATTAACAGAGTTTACGCGATCCGTCGCCAATCACCACATCGATGATGATGGGCTCCTTGCCATACTTCTCAGCGAACTTCTGCTTCACCACGGTAACAAAATTGTTGTAGAGCTCGTCAGCTACCAGGTTGATGGTGCAACCACCGAAGCCGCCACCCATGATGCGTGAACCCGTCACGCCCTCTTCCTTGGCCACCTCGTTGAGGAAGTCGAGTTCCTCGCAGCTTACCTCGTACTCCTTGCTCAGGCCATAGTGAGTCTCGTACATCATCTGTCCTACAGTCTCGTAGTCACCAGCCTCCAGGGCATCGCAGACCTTGAGTACGCGATCTACCTCACCGATGACGTAGCGTGCACGCTTGTAGTCTTCTTCGCTCACCTCGTTCTTCACCTCCTCCAGCATCTCGTAGTTGGCGTCACGCAGGGTAGCCACCTCAGCATGGTGCTTGGCAATGACGGCAGCTACGCGCTCGCAGCTGAGACGACGCTCGTTGTAGGGAGAACCTGCCAGGGCGTGCTTTACCTGGCTGTTCACGAGTACCAGCTTGTAGCCCTTGGGGTTCCAGGGGAAGTAAGCATACTCACCGCTGCGGCAGTCGAGACGCATCAGGCTGCCAGCCTTACCGAACACGCTGGCGAACTGGTCCATGATACCACAGTTACAACCCACGTACTTGTGCTCAGTGCGCTGTCCCACGCGGGCCAGCTCCATCTTCTCGATCTTGTTCTCACCCCACAGGTCGTTGAGTGCGAAGGCGAAAGTGCTCTCCAGGGCAGCCGAAGAACTCATTCCGGCACCCAGGGGCACGTCACCTGCAAAGGCGGTGTTGAAGCCTTCCACAGGCACACCCAGTTCCATCATCTCACGGCACACACCGAAGATGTAGCGAGCCCAGGTAGCGCTGGGACCCTTGGGATCATCGAGTGAGAAGGTCACCTTGTCCTTCAGGTCGATGGAGTAAGCGTTGACGTTGCGCGTTCCGTTGGGCTTGATTTCTGCTATCATGCCTTGAGTCACGGCACCGGGGAATACGAAACCATTATTATAATCGGTATGCTCACCGATGAGGTTGATTCGGCCGGGTGAAGCATATACACTACCTGTTGTACCATCGAAGTGCTTGATGAAGCGGCTTCTTACATCGTCAATTGTAAGTCTCATAAGTATTATTCTGTTTAAAGTTA
>CALZGT010000126.1 GCA_945787235.1 uncultured Prevotellaceae bacterium | reverse complement strand
TTCATTGAACGACAATGGGTTCAAACTGACTTTGCATGTTTAGCGGACAGCAATAATACAAAAACAAAAGGTTGGTGCAGTGAGACACCGCACCAACCTGGATTCGTACAGGTAACTACTACCCCCACTTCAAGGATTGGTTCTACCCCTTCAGCGCTTCAACCCACTTCTGGTAGGCTGCCTTGTAGGGAGCGCTGTCTGCCTCGGGCTTGACGGTGGCCATGTGCCTGAGGGTTGTAAAAGCCTCATTGTGATCCTTGTAGATGCCGGCACCTATACCCGCTCCCTTGGCAGCTCCCACAGCTCCGTCGGTCTCGTAGAGCTCGATGGTGGCTCCCGTGACGCTAGCCAGGGTACGGCGGAAGAGCGGACTGAGGAAGAGGTTGGCGTGACCCGCCTTGATGGTCTTGATTTCCATGCCCATCTGTGCCATGATGTCCATGCCGTAGGCAAAGGAGAAGGCAATGCCCTCCTGGGCAGCACGCAGCAGGTGAGCCTTGGTGTGGATGTTGAAGTTGATACCGCTGATGCTGGCACCGGGGTTCTGGTTCTGCAGCACGCGCTCTGCACCATTGCCGAAGGGGATGATGCTCAGTCCCTCTGCCCCTACGGGCACACTCTCTGCCAGGTCGTTCATCTCGGCATAACCTATACCCTCAGGGGCTACGGTACGTTTCATCCAGGCATTGAGGATGCCGGTACCATTGATGCAGAGAAGCACGCCCAGACGTGTGTCAGGCTGGTTATGATTGACATGGGCAAAAGTGTTGACGCGCGAAAGCTTGTCGTAGTTCACCTCTCCCAGCACACCATATACGACACCCGACGTACCACCCGTGGCGGCAATCTCACCGGGTTCCATGACATTGAGGGACAAGGCGTTGTTGGGCTGGTCACCACCTCGGTAGCTGATGGGAGTGCCGGCAGCAAGACCCAGTTCCTGGGCTACGCCCTCACTTACCACACTCTGCACGGAGAAGGTGGGCACGATGTCGCAGATGAGCGAGTTGTCAAAACCGAAATACTTCATGACATCCTGGCTCACCTCGTTCCGCTTGAAGTCCCAGAACATGCCTTCAGAGAGTCCGCTCACGGTGGTCTTCATGTCGCCACCGCTGAGCTTCATGGCGATGTAGTCGCCGGGCAGCATTACCTTATGTATCTGGCTGTAGAGTTCAGGCTCGTTCTCCTTCACCCAGGCGAGTTTGGCCGCAGTGAAATTACCGGGAGAGTTGAGCAGGTGGCTGAGACAGGTCTCGCTGCCAATGGCCTCAAAAGCGGCATTGCCGTAGGGAACAGCGCGTCCGTCGCACCAGATGATGCTGGGACGCAGGGGCTTGCCTTCCTTATCGACACACACCAGTCCGTGCATCTGGTAGCTGATGCCGATGGCCTTGACATCCTCGCCCCGGGCACCCGTATCTGCGAGTACCTGACGGGTAGCCTGGCAGAGGTACTGCCACCAGCTCTCGGGATCCTGTTCTGCCCACCCGCTCTGCTTGGCGATGATGGGTGCCTCAGTCTTGGGGAAGAAGGTTGAGGCTGCACACTTTCCACTCTCTATCTCCACAAGGCTCGCCTTGACGGAAGACGTGCCTATGTCATAACCTAACAAGTATTGCATAAGAAATTAAGGTTGTTTTTGTCTTGGATTATTTTAGGTTTGAAAAAATCCCGCACAAAGACTGGGTGAACCACAAAGTTCTCAGCCTTTGTGCGGGAAGGGGAACAGCATCACGGGGATGCTACTTGAAACTGTTGATTTTTGTCCTGACAACGCAGGCACTGCTGAAACCGGCGGAACGTATCTGGGAGAGCATGCGGTTGGCATCCTCACGCAGCTTGTAGTCACCGGTGGTACATACCCAGTGCGGGGCGTTGAAATACACGTAGGCGTTGATGGCCGGAAAACGGCCCTTGAAACGCCTGGCCATGCTCTTCACCTTGGCTTTATCCTGGGCGGTATTGCCCGCCATGAATATCTGCACACGGTATCCGTAGTCCTTGGTGTAGGGGCCTGTAGTCTTCTGCGGCCTGTCTTCTGCAGGATTCAGCGTATCTTTATCCTCACGGACGGCAGCATTGACCAGTTTCTCCAGTTCGGCATCTTGATGCACCACGACAACGGCACCGTTGGCTCCACGTTGCTTGAGCCGGCCGGTGTATGTCTCCCCCTGCGCCCATGCCATGGCAGGCAGGGCGAGGAGGAGACTCAGGATGATGGACTTGACTGTCCTCATTAGTTCCAAGCGTCGATGATGCCCTTGAAGTCTGCGCACTTGAGAGCTGCACCACCGATTAGACCGCCATCTACATCGGGCTTGGAGAAAATCTCCTTGGCGTTGCTGGGCTTGCAGGAACCACCATAGAGGATGGAAATCTCCTCGGCAGCCTTCTCACCGAAACGACCTGCAATGACACCACGGATGAAGGCGTGCATGTCCTGAGCCTGCTCAGCGGTAGCGGTCTTGCCGGTACCGATGGCCCATACGGGCTCGTAAGCCAGGATGACGTTGGCAAGCTGCTCCTCGGTGAGGTCGAAGAGTGAGTCAGCCAGCTGGCCGCCTACTACCTCGTTCTGCTTGTTGGCCTCGCGCTCCTCCAGCACCTCGCCGATGCAGAAGATAACCTTCAGACCATTGGCCAGGGCCAGGTTCACCTTCTCCTTCAGGATTTCAGCCGTCTCGCCATAGTAGGCACGACGCTCAGAGTGACCCAGGATGACGTACTGGGCACCGGTGCTCTTCACCTGGGCAGCAGAAACCTCACCCGTGTAGGCACCCTTCTCCTTGTCGGCACAGTTCTCAGCACCCAGACCGATAACGGTACCCTCGGTGATGCCTGCTACGGTTGCCAGGTGGATGAAGGGAGTGCAGATGATGACATCGCAGTTGGGCTTCTCAGCAGCGAGAGCCTCTTTCAACTCGGTAGCCAGGGCTACGCCTTCCTGCAGGTTCAGGTTCATCTTCCAGTTACCTGCTACAATTTTCTTTCTCATTTTCTTTTCTTTTTTGGGTTGAACAATATGTTTTTTTCTTTTTCTCTTTCTGTTCATCATGACACTCAGTCCCCACCACACGCGGTCCAGGAAGGTGACGAGAAGGAGGGGAAGGGTGAACCAGAGGAGGAGTTTCAGGGCTGTCTGTGCCTTGCCTTCCAAGTGGAGGCTACCCATCTCCAGCGTCTCCAGCCGGGGGGAGTCCTCTGCAATGTCGGGCATGTGGGTGAAAGGCCACTTGCCTATCACCACCCCATCCTTGAGGAGCATCAGGCCGGGGTTGCTGCGCACCATGGTCTTGAGTGTCAGCTGGTCGGTCTGGCAAAAGGGGTACTCGGCACCGGTGAGGTCCTTCCATCGCTCTATGTCGGCATCCGGACTGCTGGTAAGGCAGAGGAACCGGTAGCCGTGCATCACGGCATACTCGTAGATGCGGTTGTAGGCATCCATGTGACCGTCATCGGCCTCTGCCAGCGAGGCGGAGGTGAGGAGGAAAGTGTAGCCCGCATCGGACAGCACCTCGTCGGTGAGGTCGGTACCCGTCGTGGTGTCGTACATCTGGAGGTTGTCGATGGCGGGAGGCAGGAACTCGCCCTTCACCTCCGTACGGCTGTCCACATAGGTCCAGGTGCTGTCGGGATATTCCTCCAGGGAGAACCACTGCTGCCGTCCATCCTTCTCCATGAGGTAGGTGGTGACGTACTCTCCATCGCCGCGGGGCTGCATCTGCTCAGCAATGTGGGACCCCAGACGGAAGGGACGGAAGTCCAGGAGGGGCAACCGCCACAGTCCTACCAGTCCCACGCAGAGCACGAAGAGCTGCGAATAGATGAGGATGATCCACTGACGTTCCTCGCTGATGATGCGGAACTGGCGTTCGCCCCAGCGTACGAGTACCAGGGAGCAGAGGAGCAGTACGACATTCTTGCCGAAGGACTCCCAGTGGGTAAGCACGAGGGCTTCTCCGAAGCAGCCGCAGTCACTCACGGGGTTGGCCAGGGCGAGGTAGAGCGTCAGGGGGGTGAAGACCACCATGAAGGCCAGGGCCAGACGGGCCGTGAAGCGGCGGAAGATGCCGAAGAAGGCACAGAAGCCCACGCGGAACTCCAGCAAGGCCAGCATCATGCCGGCCAGGAGGGCTACGGTGCCAGGCATGAGGCTGCCCAGGCCGAAGGCTGTGGCATAGTCCTGCAGCTTGTACTCAATGCCGTGGGGATCGACCATCTTCGTCAGTCCTGAGAAGATGAAGGCCACGGCCAGCACAAAGCGGCAGAGGTTGACACAGAGCCAGAGGAGTCTTTCTTTCATGCGCGAGCTCAATCTTGCGGCAGGCGTTCACCGTCCTCCCCGAAGGTGAGTTTGATGAGTCCGAAGACCGCATAGTTCATCATGTCCATATAGTTTGCATCGATGCCCTCTGACACCAATGTCCCTCCTTCGAGGGATTCTATCTGCTTCGTACGGAATATCTTCATCAGGATGAGGTCGGTATAGCTGCTCACCCGCATGCTACGCCATGCCTCATCGTAGTCATGGTTCTTGCGGAGCATGAGCTGCAGGGTGGCCTCGGCATGACGGTCATAGCAGGCCAGGGCTTCCTCGGCCGACATGGAGTCGGCCTTGTCGCTGTAGCCCAACTCCAGCTGGATGAGTCCGATAAGGGCATAGTTCACGATGCCGATGAACTCGGGACGTATGCCTTCCCCCACGAGGCTCACGCCTTTCGTCTCAAGGCTGCGGATGCGGTTGGCCTTGATGAAAATCTGGTCGGTAATGCTGCTGGGACGCATGATGCGCCAGGCAGCACCGTAGTCGTGCAGCTTCTGGGCGAAGAGGGTGCGGCACTCGGCCATCACCTGCCGGAATTGTTCTTGTGTTGTCATGCTTTGCTTTGCTGAATTCCTGTATGGGTTCTATTCAACCGACAAAATTACTACATTTCTTCCTTTTGACAAAAAAATCGGGCTTAAAAGTATTACTTTTAATCCAAGTAAGAGGGTTTATGTGTCGGTTCCTGCGTTTTCTGCCATGTGGAGGAGGTGTTTTTAGATTGCCATCCTCCTCATTGGACACCTTGACATGGAAGCACGAAAAAAGGCGTGCCAGGGTTCTCTGGCACGCCTTGGAGCGTATGATAGGAATATCAGTAGCTTTTCCGGGAAAGGCTGACTACGAGCACTTCAGCACCTGTCCCAGACGGAGCGTCGTGGTGGGCTTGATGCGGTTGGCCTTGCAGAGTTTGTCCACGGTGGTGTTGTACCTGCGGGCTATCTCGTAGAGCGTGTCGCCCTGCTTGACGCGGTGTACGTTCTTCTTCTGGGCCGTACTGCGTGCCTGGGCGGTCTTCTCCTTGCGGCTGCGGGACTTGCTCTCGGATGCCTTGCGGTCAGCAGGGGTTGCCTGCACCTCACGGGCAGGACGTTCCATATGGACGGAGGTCTCCACAGGCTCCTGGGCCATGGCCAGCATGGGTGCCTCTTCATTGGCAGCAGGACTGTTGGAAATGCCTCCCCTGCCGTTGGAACGATAGACGTAGTAGTCGCCCTTCACGTCACGGGCTTCAAAGTCGAAGATGCGCTCGGGGTCGATGTATTCGCCCAGGAAGCGGGTCTCGATGTGGAGGTGGGAACCCGTGGAACGTCCCGTATTACCGCCCAGTCCGATGGGCTCACCACTGCGCACTACCTGGTTCTCGCGCACCAGGTGACGGGACATGTGTCCATAGACGGTTTCGAGTCCGTTGGCGTGACGGATGACCACGTAGTTACCATAGCCCTTGCCCTCATAGGCCACCACCCTCACCTTGCCGTCAAAGACGGAGCGGATGGTGTCGCCCACATAGACCTTGATGTCGGTGCCGTAGTGGTTGCGGCGGAAAGAACGGCGGTAGCCGTAGTGGGAGGTCACGAGGCGGCTGTCGCAGGGCATGCTGAAGCCACGCAGGTCGATGCTGAACTCCCTGGGCATGGTCACGCCGTAGGTACGGCCTCGCCCGTTGTCCCAGGTGGGGTACAGGTGACTGCTGGGGTTCTCCAGATTATCGAAGAAGGTGCGCGAGGGGGCATTTTCCTGGAACATGCGGCGCAGGCTCAGGGAATCGACCATCTTCATCTTCTTATCAACGGGGGCCTGGCGTGCCAGCAGGTCCTGGGCTTGGGCTGAGGTGCCTGCCAGAGTGAGTGCCAGGGCAGCCAGTAGGGTCTTGATGCGTATGCTCATGGTTGCTGACAAGGCCGTTAGTCTCTATTGAACTCATCGGGAGCATAGAGACGGTCCAGGTTGCAGGCACCGAAATCGAAGATCTCACCCTCCTTGAAGAAACGATTCAGCTCGTCGTAGGCCGTATGGGGGCCGTCACTGGTATGCACCACGTTCTGCTGGTTGCTCATGCAATAGTCACCACGGATGGTGCCGGGGGCAGCATTGCGGCCGTTAGTGGTACCCGCCATCATGCGCACTACGCGGATGGCATCGACACCCTCTATGGCCATGGCTACTACGGGGGTTGCTGTCATGGAGTCCTTCAGCGACTGGAAGAAGGGTTTTTCCTTGAGGTGAGAATAGTGCTCGTCCAGGATGGCGTCATCGAGTTGCATCATCTTCATGCCGACAATGCGGAGACCGCGCTTTTCAAAACGGTTGATGACTTCGCCCATCAACTGACGCTGAACAATACCCGGTTTGAGCAGTACAAGTGTTCTTTCCATGTTTTTTATCTGTTTTACAAATTTTTAAGCCAAAAATGGATGGTCATGAAACGTGCATTCCACGAGACCGCTGCAAAGTTACAACTTTTTCACCATATTGCCATCCTTTTTAAGGAACTTTTATACTTTTTGAAGGCTTTTTGCAATGTAGAGTTTGCGTTTTGAGGGTCTTGACTCCCCATCAAGGGGCAGAAAAGGGGTTGGTGGCAAAGTAGTCGCTGCTGCCATTGCCATACTTTCCCGAGATGCCCTTG
>CALZGT010000125.1 GCA_945787235.1 uncultured Prevotellaceae bacterium | reverse complement strand
GTCCGAAGCTCAGGAGTACACTCAGCCCGAAGCTCAGGAGTACACTCTACAGGGAGAACCCGCAGCAGGAATCGTAGAGCCCGCAGAAGAAGTGACCGAGGAAGAACTCCCTGACGTGCAGCCGCGTCCTTCCGTGGTGGGGACTGTGCGACATGTCGAACCATCTGTAATTCAGCCCGAAGCCATGGCGGGGGCGACTGTTCTCCAGCCTCAGCCTATCTCTCAGGGCGAGGAAGGCCAACAGGAAGCACAAGGTCAGCAGGAAACACAGCAGGGTTTGCATGAGAAGCAAGGTCAGCAGGATAATCAAGGTGGACAGGATCCAGGGACAGGTGCTGTCATGTCGGGACACGACGAGGGTGGTCAGAGCAGGCAATGCCGCATCCTTTACGCCGTGGTCAAGGTGATGCTGGTCATCCTGCTTATGGTGCTCAGCTATCTGGCCGGCACATCGCGCCTCTTTGAGTGCAAAACCGATGACACCCTTCTGTGCTGCACCGACACGCTGTGCCACATGGATTCCCTTCCCGTTCAGACACCTGAGGTGACCGAGGCCGGGGATTCTGCGGCTGTGGTGCCGGAAGATACGCTCGTTGTCGAAACGGAGGTGGAACAGCCACAGGGCGAGGTGGCAGAAGTGGAACCGTCCCAGGATGGGGTGGAGGTGATAGAATCTGCACCCGTGGAGGTGGGCAAGACCTATCCTCAGGTCAAGGGAGGCATCTATGAAATCGTGGGCGTGAAGGGTTATCATACCCTGCAACGAGGTGAGAGTGTGAGCATTGTGGCACGAATCTATTTCAGCGACCCCAAGCTCAGCGTCTATGTAGCCACCCTCAACCAACTCGCCAATCCCGACCTGGTGGAGGAGGGGCAAGTGCTCAAGATTCCTATATTGAAGAGAAAGTAAGGCTTACGGCAATGTGGGGTTGAAGTGAGCATGGCTGAATTGTCGTAGGCGGTTATAATGAAAATTCACTGACAGAGAATCTCTGTACGGATGGGCTTCTACGGTGGCTTTCCGACAGAGATTCTTTTTTTTGTGAAACGCAAAAGTCCTTAAAAAATGTTTAGTCAGCACCCGAAAAACTTAAAATGTTTTAAATTGCTTTTAAGCAAACTTAATTTTTAGGGGTAGTTTTGTCGCAACCTTTGGTTATTCTGTCTTTTTTTCGTAACTTTGCAGAAATGTAAAAAGAAAAACTATCACCCAATTATGGCAGAATCATTTGACATTCGTGAACTAAACGAACAGATTGAAAGGCAGAGTGCTTTCGTGACAAATTTGATGACAGGTATGAACCAGGTCATCGTGGGGCAGAAACATCTGATAGAATCCCTCCTCATCGGCCTCCTCAGTGATGGCCACGTGCTGTTGGAAGGTGTACCCGGTTTGGCCAAGACGTTGGCCATCAGTACCCTGTCCAAGTTGGTGGATGCCAAGTTCAACCGCATCCAGTTTACTCCCGACCTCTTGCCCGCCGACGTAATCGGAACGATGATATACAGCCAGAAGGACGAGAAGTTCGTGGTAAACCAGGGACCCGTCTTTGCCAACTTCGTTCTCGCCGATGAAATCAACCGTGCCCCGGCCAAGGTGCAGAGTGCCCTGCTCGAAGCCATGCAAGAGCGTCAGGTCACCATAGGCAAGCAGACCTATCCCCTCAGCAAACCCTTCCTGGTGCTGGCCACGCAGAACCCCATCGAGCAGGAAGGTACCTATCCCCTGCCCGAGGCACAGGTGGACCGTTTCATGCTGAAGGTTGTCATCGACTATCCCAAGTTGGAAGAGGAGAAACTCATCATCCGCAGCAACCTCAACGGCGAAATCAAGAAGGAAGTGCGTCCCATCCTCACCACCCAGGACATCCTCAATGCACGCGAGGTGGTACGCAAGGTCTATCTCGACGAGAAGATAGAGCAGTACATCGCCGACATCGTCTTTGCCACCCGCTATCCCGAGAAGTACGGACTGCGCGAGTTGAAGGACTATATTGAGTTCGGCGGTTCGCCCCGTGCCAGCATCAGCCTTGCCCTGGCCTCCCGTGCCTATGCCTTCATCAAGCGACGTGGCTACGTCATTCCCGAGGATGTCAGGGCCGTGGCCTTCGACGTACTCCGTCACCGCATCGGCCTGAGCTATGAGGCCGAGGCCAACAACGTGAATGCCGAGGACATCATCAGCAAGGTCATCAACAAGGTTGAGGTGCCCTGAGGCTGGTAAGGGAGAAAGAGAACCAGAATATCAGAACGATAAAGAGTTTCGATGGAAACTTCAGATATACTAAAACGCGTCCGTCAGATTGAAATCAAGACACGTGGCCTCTCCGCCAACATCTTTGCCGGAGAATACCATTCTGCCTTCAAGGGTAGGGGAATGGCCTTCAGCGAGGTACGTGAATATCAGTTTGGCGACGACATACGCGACATAGAGTGGAATGTCACCGCACGCTTCAACAAGCCCTACGTCAAGGTCTTTGAGGAAGAGCGCGAACTCACCGTCATGCTCCTCGTCGATGTGAGCGGCAGTCTCAATTTCGGTACCACCACCCAGATGAAGCGCGACATGGTGACGGAGATAGCAGCCACCCTGGCCTTCAGCGCCATCCAGAACAACGACAAGATAGGCGTAATCTTCTTCAGCGACCGCATCGAGAAGTTCATTCCGCCCAAGAAGGGACGCAAGCATATCCTGTTCATCATACGTGAACTGCTCAACTTCCAGCCCGAGAGCCCCCATACCGACGTGGGGCAGGCCGTGGAGTACCTCACCAAGGTCATCAAGCGCAGGTGTACCGCCTTCCTGCTGAGTGACTTCATGGACCGCAGGGACTTCCGTATTCCCCTTACCGTGGCCAACAGGAAGCATGACGTGGTGGCCATCCAGGTCTATGACAGGCGCATCGCCGAACTGCCCGACGTGGGACTCATCAAGGTGCGCGATGCCGAGACAGGCTACGAGCGCTTCCTCGACACCAGCAGCCGCAAGGTGCGTCAGGCCCAGGCAGCCTGGTGGAAGGAGAGTCAGGACCGTTTGCGCGACACCTTTACGCGCAGCAACGTGGATGCCGTGAGCATACGTACGGACCAGGACTACGTGGCCTCCCTGATGTCCCTCTTTGCGCAGAGAATCTGACAGATAAGGTGCTACATCATGCTGATGAACAGAACCTGTTGTAAGTGATAACCCAACGGATGGGGCCTGAGAGTCCCACAATAACAATGAAGAGAAAGATTTTTATCCTGTGGCTTGTGCTCCTCTGTACCGGCGTGTCCCGGCTCATGGCGCAGGTTACCGTAGATGTCAAGATAGACTCCCTGCAGTTGCTCATCGGTCAGCAGACGGGCATCACCCTGAGTGTGTCATGCGATGCAGACCAACATCCCGTGCTGCCCGCCCTCCAGGACCGCAGCCAGCTGACCCCGGGCGTGGAGGTTGTCAAGGTGTGCCCCGTAGATACCCAGATGCTCAATGAGGGCAAGCGCATGCAACTCACGCAGCGTTACATCGTTACCGCCTTCGACTCGGCGCGTTACTACCTGCCCCCCCTGGAGGTCCGAGTAGATACCACCGCCTACAAGTCCAAGCCGCTGGCCCTCCTCGTCTATACCGTCCCCGTAGATACTACCCAGGTAGATCAGTTCTTCGGTGTCAAGGACATCGAGGAGGCCCCCTTCTCCTGGGAGGACTGGTCAGGCGTGGTCTATGGTTCGCTGGGCATCATCCTCCTGCTCCTGCTCACCTTTGTCATGCTCGTATGGCTCAAGCAGGGCAATCCCATCATCCGCATCGTGCGCCACAAGGCCAAGTTGCCTCCCCACCAGGTGGCCATGAACGAGATACAGCGCATCAAGGACGAGCGCACCTGGGCATCGGAGGACAGCAAGGAATACTACACCCAACTTACGGATACGCTGCGCAACTACATCCAGGAGCGTTATGGATTCCGTGCCATGGACATGACCTCGTCCGAAATCATAGAAAGGCTGATGCAGGAGAATGACGAGACCGCCATCAGCGAACTGCGCCAGCTCTTCCAGACCGCCGACCTTGTTAAGTTTGCCAAGTTCAGTACGATGGTCAATGAGAACGATGCTAACCTCGTCACCGCGATGAACTACATCAACCAGACCAAACTGGAGGTCGATCCCAACGCCAAGGCCGAGGAACCCAAGTATTCGCCCGAGGAGATACGCAGCATCGGCATGAAGTGGACGCTCCGCATCGGCATCACCCTCACCTCGCTGGCCATCCTCACTGTGGCCGTCCTTGTCATCCTGCGTCTTGTCGATTTGTTGAACTAAGATTATCCTTTTTGCTATGACATTTGCCAATCCGCTATATTTTCTCCTGCTGGCCCTGCTGATACCTTATATAATATGGTATCTCATCATGCACCGCCGCATCGACCCCGTGATGCAGGTCAGCAGCACGGAAGCCTTCCGCTACAGGTACCACACCTGGAAGGAGTACCTCGTGCATGCCCCCTTCCTCCTGCGCATCGTCTGTTTCGTGGCCGGCGTGACCGCCCTGGCCCGTCCGCAGAGCACCGGAGAGTGGAGTGAGAAGAGCATCGAGGGCATCGACATCATGCTGTGCATGGACGTGAGTACCAGTATGTTGGCCGAGGACCTCACCCCCAACCGTATCGAGGCAGCCAAGGAGGTAGCCGTGGAGTTCATCCAGGGTCGTCCGAACGACAACATCGGCCTGACCATCTTTGCCGGAGAGTCCTACACCCAATGCCCCATGACCACCGACCACGCCGTGCTCCTGAACCTGCTCAACCGCATGGAGTGCGACATGGCTGAGACGGGACTCATAGAGGACGGAACAGCCATCGGCATGGGTATTGCCAACGCCGTGAGCCGCCTCAAGGACAGCAAGGCCAAGAGCAAGGTCGTCATCATGCTCACCGACGGTTCTAACAACCGGGGAGAGATAAGTCCCTACACGGCTGCCGACATTGCCAAGAGCTATGGCGTGAGGGTCTATACCATCGGCGTGGGTACCAACGGCACGGCGCGTTACCCCATGAAGGTGGCAGGCTACACGCAGTATGTCAACGTTCCCGTGGAGATAGACACCAAGACCCTGCAGCATATAGCCCGCACCACCGAGGCCGAGTTCTACCGTGCCACGGACAATGAGAGTCTGCACCAGGTCTATCAGGAGATTGACAAGTTGGAGAAGACCAAGATGCGTGTGGATAAGTTCAACGCCCACAGCGAGGAGTTCTTCCCCTTCCTGCTCGTGGCCCTCGTGGCCCTGACGCTGGAGCTGCTGCTGCGCTGCACGGTGCTGAAGCGTCTGCCTTAGGAAGACCCCACGTTCCTCAGAGAATCCGTTGCCAAAGAAAGAGTCATTAACCAATCCAAGTGATTTGAAAGCGTATGTTTCGTTTTGCCAATCCTTCCTTTTTATATTTTCTGGGACTGGTCGCCGTGTTTGCCCTGCTACATTACGTGGCTTTCTACCGCCGTCGTCGGCGCATAGCCCGCTATGGTGACCCTGCCCTTGTCAATCAGTTGTTCGTCGATGTAAGCCTCTGGCGTCCTGAAGTCAAGATGTGGCTGGGACTCGCCGCCTTCTCTATGTTCGTACTGGCCCTGGCCCGTCCCCAGAACGGTGTCAAGCAGGTAGAGCGTGAGCGTTACGGCATAGAAGCCATGGTGGCCCTCGATGTCAGCAACTCCATGTGGGCCAAGGATGTGTCTCCCTCCCGTCTGGATAAGTCAAAGCGTCTGATAGCCAACATGATGAGCGAGATGCCCAACGACCAGATAGGTCTGGTCATCTTTGCCGGTGAGGCCTTCATCCAGTTGCCCATCACCAGCGACTTTGTCAGCGGCAAGATGTTCCTCGACCAGATAAGTCCCTCGATGATTACCCTGCAGGGTACCGACATAGCCCGTGCCATCGACCTCTGCTCGCGTAGCTTTACGCGCCGCGAGGACGTCAACCGTGCCATCTTCATCATCACCGACGGAGAGGACAATGAGGGTGGGGCCGTGGAAGCCGCACGTGAGGCTGCCAAGAACGGCATCCACGTGTATGTCCTGGGTGTGGGAAGTCCCACGGGAGCCCACATTCCCCAGCCCGGCACCACCCAGTACATGGTGGACGAGACGGGCAACTACGTGCGCAGCTGTCTCAACGAGTCCATGTGCCGCGAGATTGCCGAGGCCGGCGATGGTGCCTACATCTACGTCGATAACAGCAGTTCGGCCCAGGATGCCCTGAACCGCCAGATAGACAAGCTTGCCAAGACCCGCCTGCAGGCCGTGGCTTTCAGCGAGTACAACGAGAAGTACCAGATATTCCTCTTGATAGGCATCGTGCTCCTCATCCTCGACGTACTCCTCCTGAACCGCCAGAACCACTATCTGAAGAAAATCACCCTCTTCCGCGACAAGACCGCCCTTATCCTCTGCCTGCTCGGTTTTTCCCTGCTGGCCTCCTCCTGCCATGAGGACAGCGAGCGCGACCACCTGCGCCGAGGCAACCGCAGTTACCGTGAGGCCGAACGCGACACCACCGCGCTGGACGAGGCCGTGACGCAGTACCAGAAGGCACTCTCCGTCGATTCCACCTTTGCGCGTGCCCACTACAATATGGGCGATGCCCTCGTCATGCAGGGCAAGGATAGCCTGGCCCTGGAGTCCTTCAAGCAGGCCAGCCGACTGGAAGATAATCCCTTGCGAAAGGCCCACATCTACCACAACATGGGAGTGCTGATGCAGGCCAGCAAGCAGTTGCCCCAGGCCATCGAGTGCTACAAGGAAGCCCTGCGCAACAATCCCGCTGACGATGAGTCCCGCTACAACCTGGCCCTCTGCCAATGGCAGATGAAGAAGAACCCCAATCAGGACAACAGCGGTGAGGGAGACGGACAGGGAGGCAACGACCAACAGAAGGACCAGAACGGCGACAATGAGAAGCAGGAGCAGAACCAGGACAAGCAGCAGCAGGACAAGCAGCAGCAAGACCAGCAGCCACAGCAGCAGAACCAGTCACAGCCCCAGGAAGAGCAGGCCCGTCCGCAGGACCAGCAGAAGTCCGAGGGCATCA
>CALZGT010000124.1 GCA_945787235.1 uncultured Prevotellaceae bacterium | reverse complement strand
CCGTCTTTGCCGGAGCCTATCTCACCGGCATACTGCCAATCAAGAAATACAACACTGAGTCGGCACTGAACAACTTCTGCGAGTACTCAATGATTGACCCGGCTTTCCTTGCCCCCTGCTTTGGATTTACTGAGGAAGAGGTGAAGATGTTGGCAGAGAAACACAACGCATCTATGGAAGAGTTGAAAATCTGGTATGACGGATATAATATTGGCAGAGAGAAATCCATATACAACCCTTACTCGGTTATGAAAGCCTTACAACGTGGAGTTTGCAAAAGCTATTGGACAACTACGGGAGCCTACGATTCTGTCAATACATACATTCAGATGAATTTCGACGGACTGAAGGATGATGTCATACGCATGTTGTCTGGAGAGCATGTATATGTCGATACAACGGAATTCCGTAATGACATGCAAATAATAAGGAGCAAGAATGATGTTCTCACTGTGCTGATACACCTAGGCTATTTGGCATACGATGGAGATGCACAGGAATGTTATCTCCCCAACAAGGAGGTGGCTGATGAAATGAACAACGCCTTAAAGGCTACCACATGGGAGCCATTGGTCAAGACAATCAAGAATTCAAAATCACTTCTCGCCGCCACCCTATCTGGCAACGAACAAGCCGTGGCAAAAGGCATCGACCAAGCTCATGACGAGCACACCAGCATCCTCTCCTACAATGACGAAAACTCCTTGGCATGTGTTCTTTCAGTGGCATATATATGGGCAAGGAACGAATATGTCATTCACCGGGAATACGCCACTGGCAAGGGCTATGCCGACCTTGTGATGATTCCTCGCCGCAACGTCAGCAAACCAGCGCTCGTCATAGAACTGAAGTTCAATCATTCTGCCGACACTGCCATCGACCAAATAAAGCGCAAGGAATATCCCACGAAGATAGCCGACTACACTGGCGACATACTTCTCGTGGGCATCAACTACGACAAGGAGTCAAAGCAGCATACTTGCAAGATAGAAAGCTACACGATATGAAAAAGAGATATGGTATGTCATTTATGTGGAGGCCAGCCAGCACGCAGTCCGACTTCCGGTTCACTCGCATACTTATACAATGCCTCGGCATCAGTGTCAAGCCAAGGGCGAAGGGTTATTCTTTCGGTTTTCATCATTAAATCACAAAACTGTATGGAAATTATTTTACTCGCCATACTCTTTTCCAATATATAGGAGAAAAAAGAAGCGTTATGCTTATCTTGTACTTGAAAATGTATGAAATTTTAATTGATCAAGAATTGATGTGATAAAGAACTTGATATTTGATTTTGGCAAAGTGCTCGTCAATTACGACTACTTTACCCTTCTCGACAAGACATTTGCCTCTCACGAGCAGGCGGAAGATTTTTACCATCCAACGCAGAGGTGTTCCTAATAGGCTGGGCTGATGGGAAACATGTAGCACTTGCGTGTCGGGTCAAAGTCAATCATCCACTGGTCAAGGACGATATGGTGATCCAGAGCCTGGAAGGTCAGCGTGTGTGTGCCTTTCCCGATGCTGACGGGGATTTCCCTTATGGCCTGCTGGCGAAGCACGTTCTGCTTCCAACGCTCAGAACGGAAAGGTTCCTTAAGACTGAACGTATGCGGCTTGCCGCCGTCGAGGCACACTGAGAAGCGGAGATCACCCCTGTCGCTGGGCTGTGTGGGGATGAGAGCCAGACGAAGGAGAGCCTCGCCTTCTTCCGCGCAACAGAAGGAGTAGGTGAGTGACTGTCCCTTGGGCAGGCGCACGGCCTTCATCGAGTGTCCCAATGCCTGGACGCATACGGCTCCCCCATCGGCCTTGTCCCACTGGCAGGCGTTGCGGGCAATGCAGCTTCCATCGTTTACCCATTCGCTGACATCCTTGTCGCTGTGCTCCGTGTATTCTGCCATTTCCTTGTCGGAAAGTACCAGGGGCAGTTTGGGAGCGTTGAAGACGTACAGGCCGCGTGGGTTATCGACGATGAGGTGTCGCCACTTACCGCCTGACAGACGGTTGTAGCTGTCCGTGAGTCCGTGGATCTCCTGATAGGCCGCCATGCTCTTGGCACAGGCCGTCCGCTGGGCCTCACCGTCTGAGACCCTTGCCCTCTGCGCCTCCAGCATCTTGCGGCTCATGGCTGCTGCTGACAGTACAGGGTATTTCACATGCGAGAAGAAGGTGGCCTGACGATTCCTGGGCAGGAGTCTCTCTGCCTCCGCCAGTCCATCGGTCACCTTGCGCCAGTCGGTGAGGTAGCGGTCAAGTTCGCCGCCGAAGGACGTGAGGCTGAACTCCGTGTCCTGCACTTCCGACCATCCCCTGGGGTATTTCTTCTTGTCGAGTTCCACCTGTGTCCACCCCATGAACTCCGGCTTGCGTATGGCGGTCAGTCGGTAGAATTCCTGCATCACGGGCAGCAGACGTTCTCCTGCCTGCTGTCCGAACTCGCGGCAGAGCCAGTGACGCAGATGGTCGAAGAGGGTAGAGGGATCCGCGGCGTTGATGTCCCAGGCCAGGTCGAGAAACAGTTCAAGGTCGTAGGCGGCGGTCTTCAGTTCGTGTACGTTGGCAATCCACATCCTCCGGGCATTGTGGTCGTATGCCTCGCGCATCTCGTTGTAGATAAGGCCAGGCTGGGTGGTAGAGAGCCACAGGTAGTCGTGGGGCCTGCCCCAGTAGCTCAGGTGGTAATACACGCCCGCCCCGCCTTGCCGCTTCTGTTGCAAGGAGTCGCTCAGCCGGGTCATGTAGCCATAGTTGTCATCACACCAGGTCAGCATCACGTCATCGGGCACCGAGAGGCCGTTCTCCATCACCTGCAGTACCTCCTTGTAGGGGACGAACTGCTGCGGAATCTGTTCCACATGCTTGCTGACATACTTGCTGAGCATCACCCGCTGGTCGTCAATGACCTGCTGCAGGGCGGCAGTCTGCTCGTTGAGGTTCCTGCCCACTCCCTCCATGGCACCGTCGTGTATGCCACGCATGCCGATGGTGTAGATGTTCTCGTAGCGTCCGGTCTCTTGCAGGCGTTCTGCCCAGTAGCGCTGCACCCCTTCCTTGTTTGTCATGTAGTTGTAGGCACCGCGCTCCTCCTTGTTCCATTCCCCCACGTTGTTGCGCATCATCGGTTCGCAGTGCGACGTGCCGATGACGATGCCGCAAGAGTCGGCCGCCTCTTTGGCACCGGGAACGAGGAAGAAGGGTGTCGTGGACTCGTGCATGGCAGGCCAGATGGCATTTGCCCTGAGTCGCATCAGCAGTCTGAAGACCTGCCTGTAGGTCTGTGCGCTTATCATTCCCGGTCTGGCAGGAGAATGGGTCTGCCAGCTCCATGGCCTCGTGGACCAGTCCTCATCGTTGATGAAGATGCCTCGGTATTCCACTGAAGGGCTTTGCATCGTGTGGAAATCGGCCGGCAGTGCCAGCCGTTCGCGTCTCTCCGGCTTCTCATCAGCCCACCATTTCCACGGTGAAACTCCAGCCATGCGCGAGAGTTCAAGAATGCCGTAGGCCGTGCCGCGTCCGTTGCTGCCCGCCACAATAAGTTGTTGGCCGTGCGCCTTGATGCAGAAGGCATCTTTCTGTTTCCTGAGCCTCTCTACGTCAATGCCGGCTGCTTTCAGCACCTTGGCTGCTCCCTTGTCACTGTCCAGCTGCACGATGCGCACCTTGGCCCCTGTGCCTTCCCTTTTCGGCCTTGTTCCCGTCACGTCCATCATGTCCTCGCTCCACATCTCCAAGGCCGTGGTCACCACGGGTGTCACGTTCTTGCTCAGCGAGTAACTGATATGGGTTTCGTTGTCATACCAGCAGAGTTCCTCGCCTTGGCCGTAAGCCTGTGTCTGGATGGCAAGGCAAATCAGCACGCTCCATAGTCCCCTTGTCTTTTTCCGTATCATGTTCTTTCAAGTTCTCTTTCCGCAAAGGTACGAAGAATAATTCATTCTGCCAAGGAATGCCCGGAACATTTCAAAAATGGGTGTTGCTCGCGCGGTAATGCTGCCCATTGCAAGGTTATTCCCCAGGTGTCCTGGGTATTATTCCACGGAAGACATGGTGGACACGGAGCATTACCACTGACTTTTCTTCCGCCCCTTGGGTGTCAGCAGATAGACGCGCGTCTCACAAGGAGACAGGCGACCCGTGGAGAGGGTGCCACGTACCATCACCTCAGTGCCGCTCCACACGTCACGGCAGGTCCAGCGGCCAGTTCCGAGGTACAAATCCGCGAGAGGCAGCTGTATGCCCTCCATCTCTTCCTGAGAACGGTTGGTGACGGCCAGTGCAAAACGACCTCCGCTGAGGTCCTTGAGATAGACATCGTACCCCTCGCCCGAGTAGTCGGCACCCGTGGAGACAGCTTCCATATACTCTGCCTGCTGTCCAAGAGGGTCCTGGTTGATGGCGATGATGCCCGCGTGGGTCAGCGTGGCCACATCGGCAGCCGTGATGAGCGGGTAGGGCAGTGGTGCTCCATCGTTGGCCTCGGCACGCGGTGCATCGCGCAGGTCACATGTCAGTGACAGCGGTCTGGCCAGCATGCACCACAGCGACATCTGTGTACGGGCCTGGGCATCGGTGAGTCCCCGTATGACACCTCCGTTGCTCATATGGTACGCTGTGTTGTTGCTAGGTCCTCCCAGACCATGCAGGCCTATGCACATCATGTCCAGGTCGTTGAAGCGGTTTACACCAGCGTACATCCACAGCCTGCGCGTCTCATCCACACCAGCCAGCACGCCGGGACGGGAGTTGTTGCCCACCCAGTCCTCGCGCGCATCGCTTGTGGTGCGCCAGCTCGAACCGCCAGCCTCAGCACCCCACAGCCAGGGTTGTGTACTGCCCCACTCGCAGACATTATAGACGAAGGGAATGCCTCCCTCGGCACGACGTCTTGTGTTGAGTTCGTCTATGGCCTTGCCCATGCGAGAGTAACTCTCCCGTGAGCTGGCCTCCGAATTGCAGAAATCGTACTTGAGCATATCCACACCCCACGAGTCGAAGAGAGCCAGGTGCTGTGACTCATACAGGTAGCTGCCCGGCTGGTAACTCTCGCACGTCATCGTGCCGGCATCGCTGTAGATACCCAACCTGAGTTCGCTGTTCACTTCGCGGATGGCAGACTTCAGTCCTGCTATGCCCTGGGGGAACTTCTCCGGGTCGTAGGTCAGCGCAGCCTTGTCGGATGTCGGCATGGCCCAGGCATCGTCCAGCAGGATGGTCTTGAACCCCGCCTTGATGAGGCCGCAGCGTTCCATGCCATGGGCTATCTCCACCATTTTATGGTGGCTTATCTCACGAGCAAACCAGTTCCAGGTGAGCCATACCATTGATGGGGTGGGTGACTGCAGGAAACGGCTCACCGTGAGCTGTACCTTCACCTCCGAGTCTTTCCCCTTTGCATCCCTCAGATGTACCGTGTAGGAGTATTCCCCCTCTTCGGCAGGTGCCAGGCCGGCCACGTACTTGTAGCGGTTGCCCACATGGAGGCGGTCATCGCGCAGCGAGAGGGTAGTGACGGGACCGAAATCGACAGCGGTGACCGTTTCACCCGCGTGCGTCACCAGTTTGTGCATGAACTGCTGTCCAGGCAGTGAGTAGAGTCGTGTGGCACAGGGCATCGTGCCCTCTGCCCAGGCTCCCAGCCCTTGGAGAACCAGAGCGAGACCAATGAGTCTTTTTTTTCCTTTCATGTCATTACTTGTTAAAGGCTTCCATCAATATTGTATGTCAGGTGCTGAAATCATGCTCTTGAGGTGGCGGCTCAGTGCCTCGGGTGTCACCCCGATGTAGGCTGCCACATCGCGCTGGCTGAGGCGCAGCAGGACATCGGGCACGCGCAGCAGGAGTTCGTCAAACCGTTGCCAGGGACTCATGTGAACCTCTTTTAGAATGTGCATGAGATGTGTGTTGGCCAGATGTTTCGCTACCATGTCGTATGCTTTTCATTTCGGAGGCAAAGATACGCAAAAGCGAGCGAAATACCAAATTTTATCCGAGCTGTACAAATGAAAATGCTGTTAAGGTGGGTTCTATATATTCGCTTTGTTAGATTTTGGAATTATTTTCGAGGTCAAATTGTAAGTTGAAGAGGGAGCGTAGCGAGCTACGTGACCGAGTTAACTTACAATTTGAGCCGAAAAGAATCCAAAAGATGGCAAAACGTCACCCCACAATTATTAATCCTTTTGACGGTGGGAATTTATAGAACCCACCTTAAAAATTACTAATGCATGAAATGTCATGGCCTGTACAAATGAAATACGGGCTGTACGGATGAGAATTCGGGCTGAATGAGGGGGCTGCCGTTTCGGTGGAAAGAAGCAGGGACAAGCCGTGAAGGATGTATCAACTTGATGTCATTTTCTGCGGGTATAGGAAAGGGTTAGGCTGCCGCGCCGGAGCAAGAGGCTGTCTTCCGTTACACGGACCAGCTGGAGGGTGTCGGAGAAGGAAAGGGTGCATTGGTTGCCCAGGCTCATGCCGTTGAGTACCAGTGTTTCGTGGTCAAGTTGCATCCAGCTTTCATACTGAAGCGTTGCCATGTTCACCGACGAGGCTGTACCATCGGCATGAAGTTCGAAACCTTGTTCTGCATCGGACATGCCAGGAATGGGCTGCATCCAGGTGCCTTCCAGGCTGCAGGATTCGGTTTTTGCACACGATGTCATGCCCAGACTGCCGGCAATGAGGCTCAAGAGACTGTAAGTCAAGAGTTTTGTCTTCTTCATAATAATATGTTTTTTTGTTTTTGGGTTGGTTGTTGTCTGATGATGATGGGTGGACATGAATCCTTTCTCTTCGCATTATACAGGTTGCGAGGGGGGGGAGGCAAGATGTTGCAAAGGTACGAATATCTGTCTGGGAAATGGAGTTCTCAGTAGGAAAAACATCAAAAACTTGATTCGGATCATGTTTTTCTGTGGTTTCTTCGGCTGTTTCTTTGGATTTTCTTTTTTCTCCTACAGGGTACTGCGGTCGTGCTCATAGGGCCGGGGGAACCTGTCTCCGTGAATCCCTAACTCAAAAATCTGAAGCAAAATTGCCGAAGTTATTTTTTGAGCATTACTAAGTGTT
>CALZGT010000123.1 GCA_945787235.1 uncultured Prevotellaceae bacterium | reverse complement strand
AATCAACCTTCAACTTCTTAAACCTGAAAACCAAACAAATGACGACCAAAGAACTTATACAAGGCGGAAAGGCCGTTCTCGGCATAGAGTTCGGTTCTACCCGCATCAAGGCCGTTCTCATTGACCAGGAGAACAAGCCTATTGCACAGGGCAGTCACGAGTGGGAGAACCAACTCGTGGATGGTCTGTGGACCTATAGCGTGGACCGCATCTGGTACGGACTGCAGGACTGCTATGCTGACCTGCGCAAGAACGTACTGGCAGTATATGACTGTGAGATAGAGAACCTGGCTGCCATCGGTATCTCTGCCATGATGCATGGCTACATGGCTTTCGGCCAGGACGAGAAAATCCTGGTACCCTTCCGCACCTGGCGCAACACCAACACGGGACAGGCTGCCGCTGAGCTTTCCAAGCTCTTCAACTACAACATCCCCCTGCGCTGGAGCATCTCACACCTCTATCAGTGCATCCTCAATGGGGATGAGCACGTGAAGGAGATTACCTACCTCACCACCCTGGCTGGTTACATCCACTGGCGACTGACGGGCAGGAAGGTACTGGGTGTGGGCGATGCCTCAGGTATGATTCCCGTGGATCCCGCTACCAAGACCTACGATGCAGAGATGGTAGAGAAGTTCAATGCTCTCATCGCTCCCAAGGGTTACAGCTGGAAGCTCGAGGACATCCTGCCTGAGAGCCTCTCTGCCGGTGAGGATGCAGGTACGCTGACCGAACATGGTGCAGAGCGTCTCGACATCTCGGGTCACCTGAAACCCGGTTGTCCTCTCTGTCCTCCCGAAGGCGATGCAGGTACGGGCATGGTAGCCACCAACGCCGTGAAGCAGCGTACGGGTAACGTGAGTGCAGGTACTTCCAGTTTCTCCATGATTGTGCTGGAGAAGCCCCTGAGCAAGCCCTATGAGCCCATCGACATGGTGACCACTCCTGATGGTTCTCTCGTAGCCATGGTTCACTGCAACAACTGTACCTCTGACATCAATGCCTGGGTGGGACTCTTCAAGGAGTACCAGCAGCTGCTCGGGGTACCCGTTGACATGAATGAACTCTACGGTAAGCTCTTTAACGCAGCCCTCACGGGTGACGCTGACTGCGGTGGCGTGATGGCCTACAACTACATCTCGGGTGAACCCATCACGGGTATGCAGGAAGGCCGCCCCATGGTGGTTCGCTCTGCCAATGACAAGTTCAACCTGGCCAACCTCATGCGTGCACACCTCTACGGTGCCATTGCCGTATTGAAGATTGGCAACGACATCCTGCTCAACGAGGAGAAGATCAAGATAGACCGCATTACGGGTCATGGCGGTTATTTCAAGACCGCAGGCGTAGGTCAGCGTATGCTGGCAGCTGCCCTCAACTCACCCATCTCCGTCATGGAGACGGCCGGAGAAGGCGGTGCCTGGGGTATCGCCCTGCTGGCTAGCTACCTCATCAACAAGGGTACGCGCAACCTGGCCGACTGGCTCGAGGACGTTGTCTTTGCGGGCAACACGGGAACTTCCATCGCTCCCACACCGGCCGACGTGGAAGGTTTCAACCAATACATCGAGAACTACAAGGCTTGTCTGCCTATCGAGGCCGCTGCCGTAGAGAACAAGAAATAATCAATAATTATAGTGGGTGGGTTCAGAATGAACCCACCTCAATGAAAATACAGAGAAAAAAATGGCAAATTCTATTGAAGTATTGAACAAGGCTGCCAACAACATCCGCATCCTGGCAGCGTCAGCCGTAGAGAAGGCTAAGAGTGGTCACCCCGGTGGTGCCATGGGTGGTGCAGATTTCATCAACGTGCTCTACAGTGAGTACCTGAAGTACGATCCCCAGAACCCTGAATGGGTAGGTCGCGACCGTTTCTTCCTGGACCCCGGCCACATGGCTCCCATGCTCTATTCACAGCTCACCCTCATCGGTAAGTTCTCACTCGAGGAACTGGCACAGCTCCGTCAGTGGGGTTCTCCCACCACGGGTCATCCCGAGTTTGAGGTGGCTCGCGGTATCGAGAACACCTCCGGCCCTCTGGGACAGGGACATGTCTTCGCCGTAGGTGCTGCCATCGCTGCCAAGTTCCTGGCTGCCCACACTGGCAACCCCACCTTCAGCAAGGAAACCATCTATGCCTACATCTCTGACGGTGGCATCCAGGAGGAGATTTCACAGGGTGCTGCCCGTATCGCCGGCGTGCTGGGCCTGGACAACCTCATCATGTTCTATGACTGCAACGACATCCAGCTCTCTACCGAGACCAAGGAGGTAATGGCTGAGGACACTGCTGCCAAGTACCGCGCACAGGGCTGGGAGGTCATCGAAATCAATGGTAACGATGCAGCCCAGATCCGTACGGCCATCGAGGCTGCACAGAAGGTAGAAGGCAAGCCTACCCTCATCATCGGTAAGTGCATCATGGGTAAGGGTGCTCTCAAGGCTGACGGCACTTCTTACGAGGCCAACTGCAAGACACACGGTGCTCCCTTGGGCGGTGATGCCTATATCAACACCGTGAAGAACCTGGGTGGTGACCCCGAGAATCCATTCCAGATCTTCCCCGAGGTACAGGAACTCTATGCCAAGCGTGCTGAGGAACTCAAGGCTATCTGCGCTGAGCGTTATGCCGAGGAGAAGGCATGGGCTGAGGCCAATGCCGACAAGGCTGCCCAGCAGGCTGAGTGGTTCAGCGGAAAGGCTCCCCAGATTGACTGGAGCAAGTGCGTACAGAAGGACAACGATGCAACCCGCAATGCTTCTGCCGCTTGCCTGAGCGTACTGGCACAGCAGGTTCCCAATATGATTTGTGCTTCCGCCGACCTCTCCAACTCTGACAAGACGGATGGCTTCCTGAAGCAGACCAAGGCTCTCACCAAGGGCGACTTCAGCGGTGCCTTCTTCCAGGCTGGTGTGGCTGAGCTGACCATGGCCTGCTGCTGTATCGGTATGGCACTGCATGGTGGTGTCATCCCTGCCTGCGGTACTTTCTTCGTATTCTCTGACTACATGAAGCCTGCCGTACGTATGGCTGCCCTCATGCAGTTGCCCGTCAAGTTCATCTGGACGCACGATGCGTTCCGCGTAGGTGAGGATGGTCCTACCCATGAGCCCGTTGAGCAGGAGGCACAGATTCGTCTGATGGAGAAACTGAAGAACCACGCCGGCAAGAACTCATGCCTCGTGCTGCGTCCTGCTGATGCCAAGGAGACAACCACAGCCTGGGCTATGGCCATGGAGAATACCGACACACCTACCGCTCTCATCCTGAGCCGCCAGAACATCAACAACCTGCCTGAGGGCAATGACTACGAGCTGGCCCGCAAGGGTGGCTATGTGGTAGCTGGTTCTGACGAGAATCCCGATGTAGTTCTCGTGGCTACGGGTTCTGAGGTATCTACCCTGGTGAGCGGTGCTGAACTGCTCCGCAAGGAGGGTGTCAAGGTTCGCATCGTCAGCGTTCCCTCTGAGGGTCTCTTCCGCACGCAGTGTGCTGAGTACCAGCAGAGCGTCGTACCCGCAGGTGCCAAGGTGTTCGGTATGACCGCCGGTCTGCCTGTCAACCTCCAGGGCTTCCTCATCGGTGCTGCTCCCGAGTCCAAGGTATGGGGTCTGGAGAGCTTCGGTTTCTCTGCTCCCTACAAGGTGCTCGATGAGAAGCTGGGTTACACCGCTGAGAATGTGTACAACCAGGTAAAGTCAATGCTCTAATCAGCATTCCCTCCCCCCCCCAGCGGGAGGGACTTTTCATGCCATGAATATGGAAACCAAGATTATAGGCTTAGCAAGTGACCATGCCGCCTTCCCCCTCAAGCAGTTCGTCAAGAAGTACCTTGAGGAGAAGGGCATGGAATACAAGGACTACGGCACCTATACCGAGGAAAGCTGCAACTACGCTACCTACGGCCATGCACTGGCCGAGGGTATCGAGAAGGGCGAGGTATATCCCGGTATAGCCATGTGTGGCAGTGGTGAGGGTATCTCCATGACGCTCAACAAGCACCAGGGCATCCGCGCCGGACTTGTATGGGCTCCCGAGATTGCCCACCTCATCCGTGAGCACAACAACGCCAACGTCATTGTCTTCCCCGGTCGTTTCATCACTGAGGAGACGTGCCGCCAGTGTCTTGACGAGTTCTTCCAGACCGCATTTGCCGGAGGACGTCACCAGACACGCATTGACGATATTCCCGTGAAGTGATTCTGATGGCAGGTTCCTTCAATAGAAATGTTGAGGGAACCTACCTACATAGCACAGGGAGGATGTTCCGAATGGTTCATCCTCCCTGTCTTATTTATGACAATTGATAATTAGCTGCTCTGAGTCGCTTTGCGCAACCCTTGCTGTTAACTGTCAATTGATTAGTTGTTTATTGTCCATTATTCCCAGAATTTCTGTGAACTGTCTTTCACCCAGTCGCGGAACTTGGGATACTTGAGTTCTATGTTCTCACGCTCTGCGGTGAAGGCCACCGTAGAGGGTACACAAATCTTGTAGGGCGCGCTGCCCGAATTGGCAGAGAGCGTGTAAATGATGCCCTTCTCGGTGTTGTTGACGCGAATTTCGATGTCGTTGGGATTGAAGACATCGCCCCATGCCTGGTCGCTCACCTTGACAGTGAACTGCACGTGAGGGCGTACCATGTCGGGAGTAGTATTCACCATGGTGGTGGTGGGCACGCCAAAGGCTTCGTGTACCTCACAGATGCGCTCTCCGTTGTGGTAGAGTTCCACGGGAAGTGTACCTCCTGCTGCCTGAAGGTATATCTTGGCAAAGGTACCTTGAACGGGCCACCAAGATTGCTGTACGGACACGTCAAAGACCACATCGTTGAAGTCAAAGTCATCGGTATCACCCAAGTCCTCGCACATAATGCGCTGCATACCATGATAATTGGCAGGAACGACCTTGATAATCCAGTCGGTATAGATGCCGTCACGCTCCACCTGCTGGTTGGGATTATCTCCGTTGGCATAGAAATCGAATCCCACATAGTAGGCATTGTACTGGGGCACATAAACAATGATGTGCTCATAGTGATATTTGGAATCCACAGTGTTGCGATACCCGAAGGTGCTGGTGGAACTGTTCTGCATGAGCATCATGTCCCCATGACCGTTGTTGAAGTTGTTCACATGGTCGTTCTCCCCACCCACCACTAGGTGGTTCATCTTGTTCGACACGTTCTTTACCGTATGTCCCTTCCCGTCAGTGTATTCCTCCTGACCTTCCCACACCTGCTGCACGAAGAAGTCGGTCCACTGCATCGTAATACCTGTCTCGGCAAAGGGGGTGAGGCTACGGAAAAAGTGATAGACATCCTGGGCTTCCTGAAAAGAAACCTCTTGGGGCACTGTGGTGAAGTCGGCCCACTGGTTTTTGTTGGGATTGGCAGCACGAGTAGTGACCGTGGCACGTGTCTGCACGGTATCACCCACGGTGATGACTTCCATGTCATCGAACCCCCAGTTCTGTTCGGGATCGATGTCTCCGAAGCGTTCACGGAAGTTGTAGTCGTAGGCTATCTGCTGCACCTCGAGGGTCACGTCGGGGTCGAAGGTGTAGTCGCCGTGGCAGGAAGCCAGGAGGCTTGTCAGGCTGATGGTGGCCCATGCCATGAGGCACGTTGTCTGGTTTCTAAGATTCATGTTACCCTTGTTTGTTTATACATTATATATATAATTGTGTGCAAAGATACGATTTCTTGCACTTAGAAACAAATTCTCAGCGATAATTGTACCATTTTGGTTATAATTCGCTCACTCTCTTAACTTTTTTAGTGTTTTATTATTTAGTTTGGATAATTTTGCGTACTTTTGCATTAACTAATAGTCTGCGAAGACTGTCCCGAACAATATCCAAAGCAAATTCGTTTTATAACTAACTTTATTTTCAAACTTAATCCATTACAAACATGAAGAAAATTACTTCATTATTGGCATTATCATGCCTGTTTGCTGCGACTACTACAGCTATGGCAGCACCAGAGGGTGAAGAAAGTGGTGTAGAGGCTACCGAGATTGTCGGTACTCCCTTCCGTATCTCCGCAGGTGGAGGTTGTGACCTTCCTTTGCCCGAGGGAACTCCCGTCACGTACAATTTCTCCGGCCAGTGGGCTGGTATCTCTGCTGCGCCTGGTGCTTTCACCGTGGAAGAGTATGAAGAGGTTGTCATCAAGTTTGCCGAGGCTCCTGCTTGTTATTACAATGTACCTTTCAAGGATGCAAAAGGTACACAGCAATGGAACGCAGTTGGAGACCAGAACGGAACAGAGTGGCATATAGCCATCACGCAGAATATCACTGAACTGGGTATCCAGAATGTACAAGAAGGTCCCACCAGTCTGACCATCACCGACAGCTATGCTGTCAAGAAGGATGGGAGCAAAGAGACCATCAAATGGACTTGGGCATGGGGAGTTTCTACCACAGTAGATGCAGACATCACTTCCGGCACGGCTACCCTCACAGGTCGTTGGGGTGGTGTAAACATCAGCAACGATATCATTGGGAAAGAAGGTAGAAAGATTTTGCGCATATACACTGACGATGAAACAGACCTCAATGGTTTCCCCATCCAGTGGTGCATCAGGACGGCTGAGGGTGCAGACGCCTGGCCTCAGATAGGTGTAGTTAATGCCCATTATGCAGAATGCAACATAGATGATAACCTCCAGAGCATCTTCCTCCAGTACACTGCAGAGAACGCAACCTGGAAGCTTGGCATCAAGGCCATCACATGGGAACTGATCGATGGTGACGTGCCCACCGCTGTCAGCAGCATCGCAACCCAGAATATGAAGAACGGTAAGTTCATGAAGGACGGTAAGATTGTCATCATGAAGAATGGCAAGGCATACAATGTCATGGGTATCCAGCAGTAATAGCGTATTTCCTCCAGGCTCTTCCCCCAAGAGGGGAGAGCTCTGAGGGAAAACGAAATACAGCCGACAAAAAGGGAGGATGACCCTTTCGGATCATCCTCCTTATTATTTGCAGGAAGTGCTACGATGCGGATACTTTTCAACGTGAGTCAAATATCAGATTTCTGAGGTAGGGAACATAGTTGCGTGGTCAATGCAAGATATCTTCATCGCCAGTAAGGTTAATAACCTATCGGCTGAGGGATTATTAACCCCTCAGCCGATAGATTAT
>CALZGT010000122.1 GCA_945787235.1 uncultured Prevotellaceae bacterium | reverse complement strand
AAGCAGCATAGCGAGCTATGGTGCAAGCACTTACAAAGAAAGATGCCGAAGAGAGGGTAAAAGACCACAGCTTTTGTTTTGTGGGCAAAATGCAGTAATTCCATAGAGAGTTGTAATTAATATAACCTACCTATAGAGGGTAAATGAGGAATCTGGTGTGCAGGTGTGCAGGTGGATGCAGTCCCTGACGGGCATCCACCAGCTGCATCGGGGCGTTGTCCAGCTGAATGCCCAGGCGCAAGCCCCTGGAGGGTCGCACGTCCTGCGTGGGTAACACGACGTTGTGAGTTGGCCCGGTGTTTTGTGCGGCGGCCCGTCGTATTGCGTTGTCCCGTCGTTTCTACAAAAAGAGGGTATCCCTTAGGGACACCCTCTGATTTTCTTGCCTGGCAAGGATTATTTTACCATCACCTTGCTGACCTTGACACGGCCATTGCCGTCGGTCTTCTTCACGATGTTGATGCCCTTCTGCAGGGTGCTGGTCTGAACACCCTGGAGGTTGAAGACGGCCTTGCTGGCCTCCTGACCGAAGACACCCTCCACGGCAGTGCTCTGCTCGGTGGGAGCGGTAGCACCCACGTACTCGAGCTTCCAGTCATCGAACATGAGAGAATCCCACTCAGGCGTGAAGGTCTCCTTGCGGATACCGATGGTAGTCTCCTTCTGTCCCTCCTCTACCTTGAAGACGAGCATGTTCTTGTAGTAGCCCTCGTCGAAGTAGATGCGTGAGGAAGGCATGTTGCCGGGATAGTAGTAGGTGATGCCGTCGAGCTCAACCTCGCTCTCGTTCTGTCCCTCTTCCTCGGGGATGATGCTCTCTTCGGTCTTGCCGTCCAGTACATCGCAGAGGGCGGTGCTGTAGTCGCCTGCAAAGAGTTCGGCACTGGAAGCACGCTCGTCGATGTAAGCCTGCTCGTTGCCATAACCCTGGCGGTTGTAGCCCAGTACATGGAGTTTGTAGTAACCGGGAGCGAGCCCCTTGATGGTCTGGCGAACCTCTACCCCCTGGGTCCAGGTAACGTTGAAGAACTCCGCGGCATACTCGTTGCAGTTGGGCTTGTCGCCCTCCCAGCCGAAGCTGTTGTACTCACTGCCGTCCACCTCGTCATCAGCCGCATATTGGCACTCGTAACTGGGGTTGGCAATGGCAGCCGTCATGTCGAAAGGAGCCGCCTCGGTGGCATCCTTGGCATCCGCCTGTACGCACTCCGTGAACTTGCTCTCCATCTCGTCGATGAGGGGCTGTACGGCCTCGTCGTCGGCAATGGCCTTGCCCGTGAGGGCCTCGGCTATGGTGGAGAGATAAGCATTGTAAGCCTCCTTGGTGCTGCTCTTCACCCCGTCCAGACGCTCAGAAGTGATGTACTGGTACTTGTCGGCCAGCTGCTGCGTGATGGGCAGTGTCACCTTGGCCTCGGCAATGGCAGCCTGGAGCACGGGGATGGCGGCAATGCAACCCTCCGCATCATTGCCCTTGATGGCATCGTTGGCCTGCTTCTTGGCAGCCTCGGCGGTAGCGGCGAGCTTGGCGGTGGGATAACCCTCAGCCATCAGTGCGTCGAGCTCCTCGATGAGCTTGTAGATGCCATCGGCATAGTCGGTGGCGTTGTTGCCGTGATAGAAGAGCGTGAAGTTGTCGAAGAGACACCAGTCGGTATTGTTGTCGCAACGTACACCGATGGTCAGGTCGTTGGCTTCCTTCTCAGTGAGGAAGAACTCCAGCGTGTTGGTATAGAGCGGTGTGCCCTCCTCGTCAACGGCATCAAACCACTGGCGGGCACCCTCCATGCTGTTGGGCCAGTAGAGACCCGTGGCGGAGTCGTAGGAGTCGTTGGGATAACCGCCGGCACCATCGCCGGCAAAGTAACCCGTTGAGTTGGCCAGAGCCTTCACGTCCCAGAGGAGCGTCTCGTTCTCATTGGCATAGAGCACAGCGGTGATGTGGCTGTGACGCTGGTAGCCCTGTACAGTAAGCGTGTAGCGACCCTTGGGCAGTGACTTGAGGGTCTGTGAGACGTTGAAGTTCTTCTGGAAGTATTCCACCTCGCTGTAGCTGTAGCCTGGGTTGGCGAATCCGTTCAGGTCCCATCCGTTGGCATTATCGTCGAAGTTGGCATTGACGATGAGGTTCGTGAGGTCAGAACCGGGCTTGATGGCAGCATTCAGGTACTGGGCTATCATGCTGGCCACCTCATCCTTGAAGGCAGCTACCTGCTCCACGGTGTCGAAGGGAGTATCGCACCAGATGACGCGCAACTCAGCCTCCTTGGCCTCAATCATGGCGCAGAGTACATCATCCTCAGCATTGTCAGCCTTCTGGGCAGCAGTATATTCAAAGACCTTGTACATCTGATCATAGACGTTGTAGCGCACGGTGTAGAGGTCGAGAGCCTCCTGGCCGCATTCAGCCTCTGCGAGGAGGTCGTCAATCTCGATGCCCGCGGTGGTGAGGGGGTCTTCCATGTTGTACATCTCGTCGATATTGTACTCGCCCAGCGCACCAGCCAGGTTGTAGAAATTGTCGCGCAGCTTGGCCAGCTGGCCATAGACGGCCTTGGAGGCGTTGAGAGCTTCGAAGGCAGCACTCAGGTTGGCAGCGGCGGTGGCATAGATCTCATCGGCAGCAGTGGAAGTCTCCAGGGCTTCGGTGGCGGCCACGAGGGCATTCATATAGGCATTCTTGGCTGCCGTCTGGGCAATGAGCCACTCGAAGTCCTCCTCGGGATAGGCGGCCATGGTCCTCTTCACGAGGTTCTGCAGGGCGATGTAGGCGGCTGAGAAGGTTGCCTTGCCCATATAGCTGAGCTTGAAGTTATCCACAGCAATCCAGTTGGCCGTGGTAGTCTTGTCGCAGTGGAAACCAATCTCGGTGGGAGTGGTGCCATCCACGAGGAACTCGATGCTGTAGTGCTTGGGCGAGTTGTTGGCTGTGGCCACGTTGACCACGTAGGTAGCCTCGTTCCTGACATAGAGCGTCACGCCGGTAACCTGCACGCTGCCGTCACTCTGGCGGGTGGCGATGGCATCGGCCTCGAGGCGGTAGTAACCGGGATTGAGGCTGAGGGTCTGGTAGATGCCGTACTCATTGTTGAGCTGTGAGTCCCAGGTCCACTTCTCGCAGAAGTCGGAGATGGAAGACTCCTCGTTGCCGTAGCCGGCACCACTGGGGCTGGGCGTCATGCCGCCGATGTTCTCCCAACCATCCACCGTTCCGTCGAAGGTGGGATTGACGATGAACTGAGCCGTCACGTCGAGGGGATCCTCGGGAGTGGGTTCATAACCGCCGCCGCTGATCTCGGCCTCCATGATGGCAGTCTTGAGGCTGAAGATGGCCTTGTCAACTTCCTCCACAGTGGCTTCGGGATTGTTGAGCACAGCCACGTAGGGAGCGAGGTCGATGCTCTCGTACTCGGCACCTATCTCCAGCTGTTCGTAGAGAGCGACCTTGGCGTTGTAGATGGCAATGGCATCGCTGGGGAGGAACTTCCAGAGGATGAGACCGCCCTCATCGGGGTTGGCATTGGCAATGACATCGTAGGTTTCACCGTTGGTACCGAAATAGGTGCCCTCGGGAGCCAGTTCGGTGTTGGTAAAGGCCATGGTGTAGCAGCCGTCATCAGCAGCGGTGATGTTGAACTTGCGGTCGCCCTGACCATCCCAGCCCATGTCGATGTAGCAGTAGGGACGGTCGCCCTCAGCAAAGGGGGTGAAGGTATATTTGCCGTCGGCGGTGTTCTTCAGGCTCCAGGTGCCGTCGGTGTTCTCCACCAGTTCATAGACGATACCCTTGCCGTCCTCTTTCAGGATGGTGGAACTGGCCCAGGGGGCACTGATCTTGCCGTTGCCCAGCACCAGTTCGGTCTCGGCATGGTAGAGGATGACATGAAGGCCGTGGGCGGGTTCCATGCTGGAGGGGAACTCGGGCATGATCCAATCCTGGGCCTTCGACTGCAGACCTGCCATCGAGAGCAGGAAGAGCAGCATGATGTGTAGGCTTCTCCGTTTCATACGCGTGTGGTTTAATAATGTTAGGTAAAAAAAATGAATGAATAGAAAGAACTGTCGATTTCTTGAATCTGAGTGCAAAAATAAGAAAACAAGGGTGAGGTGGCGTACAGAAATGTAACATAGACTGTCAATTTTGAAACACAGATTATCAAAGGTGCTGATTTCAACAAAAAATGAGCGAATATCTCAAATGAATCCTCATGCAAATAAAATTATTTGTGTAACTTTGCACGTCAATACGGATAATCAACGGAAAGACATAAACTGACTAACAAAAAAAACACCTAAATCCAAAATGAAGAGAATCATCACCGCCATGCTTTTGCTGGCAGCCGTCATCACGGCAAGGGCCATCGACCACAAGGGCATCACCAGCCCACGCATCGTGCCCGGAGACTTCGTGCTCATTGAAAACGGAAAACCCACCCCCCTCCTCTACTCACCCACCGACGACAAGGGCGTGCTGCGCGCCCTGAAGAGCCTCAGCGAGGACTTCGCCCGCGTGTGCGGCACGCAGCCCCTCGTTTTGTGCTCCGGATCGCCGACCCAGAGTGAAGCTTCCGCCACCGAGGCTGGGGGAGCACTGTCACGCCGTGCCATCCTTGTCGGCACGCTGCAGAGCCCCCTCGTCAAGGCTCTCGTCAAGGCCAAGAAACTGGACGAGAAGCAACTGAAGGGCAAGCGCGAGAAGTATCTCATGCTGACTGTGGAGCAACCCATGCAGGGCATGGACGAGGCACTGGTCATCGTGGGTAGCGACAAGCGAGGCACCATATACGGCATCTATGAACTCTCGGAGCAGCTGGGCGTTTCGCCCTGGTACTACTGGGCCGACACGCCTGTGAAGAAGATGAGCGATGCCTCCCTCCGCAAGGGATGCTACACGGCAGGGGAACCCGCCGTGACCTACCGCGGCCTCTTCCTCAACGACGAGGCTCCCTGCCTGACGACTTGGGTGAAGAATACTTTCTGCACAAACTACGGAGGTCATGCCTTCTATGAGAAGGTCTTCGAACTGCTGCTGCGCCTCAGGGCCAACTTCCTGTGGCCAGCCATGTGGTCGTGGTCCTTCTATGCCGATGACGCACAGAACAGTCCGCTGGCCGACGAGATGGGTGTCATCATGGGTACCAGCCACCACGAACCCATGGCACGCAACCACCAGGAGTGGGCACGCCGCCGCCACGAATACGGCAAGTGGGACTACAAGACGAACAAGAAGGTGCTCGACACGTTCTTCCGCGAGGGTATGCAGCGGGCCAAGGACACGGAGGACCTCATCACCATCGGTATGCGCGGTGACGGCGACGAGGCCATGGGCGGTGATGCCAACTACGACGTGAAGAAGGACATTGCCCTGCTGGAGAACATCATCGACAACCAGCGGCGCATCATCAAGGAGGTGACGGGAAGGCCCGCCAAGGAACGTCCGCAGGTGTGGGCACTCTACAAGGAGGTGCAGCTCTACTATGAGAACGGACTGAGGGTGCCGGATGACGTGACGATACTGCTCTCGGACGACAATTGGGGTGATGTACGGCGATTGCCCAACATGGAGGAGCAAAAGCGCACCGGTGGGTGGGGCATGTACTACCACGTGGATTACGTGGGGGCTCCACGCAACAGCAAGTGGATGAACGTGACGCCCATACAGAACCTCTGGGAACAGATGACGCTCACCTACCAGTATGGGGTGGACAAGCTCTGGGTGCTCAACGTGGGTGACCTCAAGCCTATGGAGTACCCCATCACGCTCTTCCTCGACATGGCATGGAATCCCACACGCTACACGGCCCGGAACCTCATGGAGCATCCCACGGAGTTCTGCGCAGAGCAGCTGGGCGAGGAGCATGCCGCTGAGGCTGCCCGTCTGCTGAACCTCTACTCGAAGTACAACGGAAGGGTGACGGCTGAGATGCTGGACCGCAACACCTACGACCTGGCATCGGGCGAATGGCTCCACGTGGTGCAGGAGTACAAGGCCCTGGAGACTGACGCGCTCCGACTGCTGCAGAAGTTGCCCGGAGAATACCACGACACGTACTTCCAGCTGCTGCTCTTCCCCATCCAGGCCATGTGCAACCTCTACGAGATGTACTACGCACAGGCCATGAACCACCAGCTCTACCAGCAGCGCCGCCTGGAGGCCAACGAATGGGCCACCGAGGTGGAGCGTTGTTTCCGTCGCGACTCCTTGCTCTGTGCCTATTATAATAAGGTAATGGCCGGAGGCAAGTGGGACGGAATGATGATTCAGAAGCACATCGGCTATACGAGCTGGAACGACAATTTCCCGCACGACATGCTGCCCGACGTGTTCCGCCTCAGCGAGGAGGAGACAAGGGAGGACGGCTACGTGTTCCTGCCCGAGAGCCCCAAGAACCCCGTGGGAAGCCTCTCCATCGAGGCGGCTCACTACTACCGCGCCACGGCTCAGCAGGGAACCCAATGGACGGTGATACCCTACATGGGCAGGACGCTGAGCGGCATCTCGCTGCAGCCCTACAACATCGCCCCCGACGGGGCCACGCTGACCTATGCCTTCCGCCTGCCTGAGGGTGTCAGCGAGGTGGATGTGCATGTCATCACCAAGAGTACGCTGGCCTTCCAGCGCAGCGAGGGTCACCGCTACACCGTGGGAATGGCCGGAGGCGAGAAGCAGGAGGTCAACTTCAACGCGAACCTCAACGAGAACCCGGAGAACCAGTACAGCATCTACTACCCCACCGTGGCTCGCCGCGTGATAGAGAAGAAGGTGCACCTGAAGGTCAGCAAGGCTTCCGACGGACTCTGTCTCCTGGAGTTCACGCCGATAGAACCGGGCGTGGTGCTGGAGAAGCTGGTCATCGACTACGGAGGCTACCAGACGCAGTATCTCTTCGGCAAGGAGGCTAAGATGGAGTCAATCTCCGACCCCAAGCCGCTGCCGCAACCCAAGCCGCGCATCATGCGCCCGAGGCGCAACAATTAAAGGTGGATTCTATAAATTCCCACCTATAGAACCCACCTACACAATTTTTCAGCAATTACCAACAGATTACCAAACCACTAACTATTTAAAAGATTATGAAGATAATACAATTCGGAGAAGGAAATTTCCTGCGGGCTTTCGTGGACTGGATGATGGAGAAGGACAGTGTCATGGTGGTAAAGCC
>CALZGT010000121.1 GCA_945787235.1 uncultured Prevotellaceae bacterium | reverse complement strand
TACAAAGGTAAACAAAAAATGGAAATCGTGCAAGGATGGGAGAGTTTATCAGCAATGATACTGCTTGTTTTGGCATTTTCTGAGGGCGTTTGGGGACTCCATGAGGCAGTAAGAAAAGAGGGGGAAGGACAGATGGTGAGAAGGGAAAATGCAAAGTCGGTTATTCAAAATATACAAATTATCGTTTAAAAACATGAAATAGTTTGTTTCTTTGGAAGAAAAATCGTAAATTCGCTATTGCAAAACCAAAAGACCATAGAAACGCATGATTAAAACCAACCAGAATTATTGTCTTATCCTGGCCGGTGGCACTGGAAGCCGTCTGTGGCCCATGAGTTCTGAGGAAAGACCCAAGCAGTTTCAGGACATCTTCGGCGTGGGACGTACGCTTCTGCAACAGACTTACGACCGTTTCCTTCGGTTCATCGCTCCCGACCACATCTACATTTCTACCTGTCGCGACTACCTTCCGCTTGTACAAGAGCAGATTCCTGAAATCCCCCGTTCGCAGATTATTGCAGAACCCCTGCGGCGCGGTACCCTGGCAAGTGTGGCTGTGGGGGCGCTGATGATTGCTGCCAAGCGTGATGCACAAGCCAACGTCATCTGTTCACCTGCTGACCAGTTGATTTCGGACGAGGACACCTTCCGCGATGACGTGGTCCAGGGACTGGACTTCGTGGCCCATACCGATGGGCTCCTTACCATGGGGCGCCGCCCTACACGCCCTGCCACAGACTATGGCTACATCCAGATGGGTGATGAGGTCCGGGAAGGATTCCTCAAGGTGAAATCGTTCACGGAGAAGCCTGCAAGGGAATATGCCGAGATGTTCATGCAGACGGGTGAGTTCCTCTGGAACGTGGGCCTCTTCATGTTCAACGTGCAGGTTATGCTGCGGCAGATCATCCGCCAGGTACCGGCATACGAGGTAGAGATGCCCCGCATGATGCGTGGACTGGCCAGTGGAGAGGTTTGTGAGGTACCCGAGTTCTTCACCTCCCTGCCCAACCTGAATATTGACTACGGCGTGCTGGAGGGCAATGAGAATGTCTTCGTGCAGCAGGCCCATTTCGTATGGAAAGACCTGGGTTCCTGGGATTCGCTCCAGATTGATGAGGTTGCGGATGCCGATGGCAACGTGCTGCTTGACACACAGGCCATGCTCTGTGGTGCGCAGGGCAATATCATAAGGTTGCCCAAGGGACGCATGGCCCTGGTGAGCGGTCTCAAGGACTTTGTGGTGGTGGAGGAAGACGGGGTGCTGATGATTTGCCCCAAGCATGACGTTGCCACCATGCGCAGGTTCCGCAATGAACTGAAGATGAAGCCCCTCTCCTGAAGAAGTTGACGGACATGCCTCAACAGAAGAAAACACAGGCCCCTCTCTCGCAATGGGAAGAGGGGCCTGGCTATTTCCGTGGAAGGTACGCTTACAGTTCCTTCCTGATGCTTTCCGCTATCTCCTCGAACTCTTCAGGAGAGAGTTGCAGGTGAGGATTGGTGAAGCGCATATCAGCTTCACTCTGCATGGGAACGAGGTGTATGTGGGCATGGGGCACTTCAAGTCCCAGCACGCACTGTCCCACCTTCACGCAGGGGATGGCCTTCCGGATGGCTACGGCCACCTTCTTGGCAAAGACCTGCAGACCTGCCAGTTCTTCGTCTGTAAGGTCGAAGATGTAATCTACCTCGCGCTTGGGGATGCACAGCGTGTGTCCCTTCTGCAGCGGACTGATGTCGAGGAAGGCATAGTACCTGTCATCCTCGGCAATCTTGTAGCTGGGAATCTCCCCTGCTACGATTCTGCTGAATATGCTGGCCATGTTCGTTACTCTTCAAAGGTGATGTTCAGAATCTCCAGTTCGATGATGCCGGCAGGCACCTTGGCACTTACCACGTCGCCCACCTTGTGGCCCAGCAGAGCCTGGGCAATGGGAGTTGCCACGCTTATCTTGCCCTGGCGGAGGTTAGCCTCCGTCTCGCTGACGATGGTGTAGGCCATCTTCATGTTGTTCTTGATGTTCTTCAGTTCCACCTTGGTGAGAATCTGAACCGTGCCGTTGTTCAGCTTGCTGGGGTCGATGATCTTGGCATCGGCAATGGTAGCCTTCAGGTTGGCAATCATGCCCTCCAGTTTGCCCTGCCACTCCTTGGCAGCATCGTACTCTGCGTTCTCACTCAGGTCACCCTTGTCGCGTGCCTCTGCTATGGCAGCGCTGGCTGCGGGGCGGTCCACACTCTCCATGTGCTGGAGTTTGGCTACGAGTTCGTCATAGCCCTTTTGCGTCATGTAAGCCATATCTTGTTGATAGTTTTAGATTAGCTGGGTTGATACTGTATTTTTCGTTGTCTCTTTACAGACAGACTAAACGCAAAGAATTCCGACTTTTGCAGTCGGAACCCTTCATGCTTCATCATTTGTTCTGTAATCGTGGGCAAAGGTACGTACTTTTTCCGAACTAACCAAATTTTTTCTGCAAAATGTGCCTTCAGAGCGTGGGGCCGGTTCGCAGATTAGCCTCAGTTGTGTACCAATGTGCCTATTTCCTCGCCCTCCATGACACGCTTGAGGTTGCCCGGAATGTCCATGTTGAAGACATAGATGGGAAGGTCGTTCTGCATGCACATGGCCGTGGCGGTGATGTCCATGACCTTCAATCCCTTGGCAATGACCTCCTGGTAGGTGATGTCGTGGTACTTGGTGGCACTGGGGTCCTTCTCGGGGTCAGCGGTATAGACGCCATCTACGCGGGTACCCTTGAGCATGACGTCGGCCTCTATCTCAATGCCGCGCAGGCTGCTACCCGTATCGGTGGTGAAATAAGGGCTTCCCGTACCGGCACTCATGATGACCACCTCACCCTGCTCCATGGCCTCGATGGCCTTCCACTTGGTGTAGAACTCACCGATGGGCTCCATGCGTATGGCCGTGAGGACACGGTTCTTCTGTCCGATGGCTCCGAGGGCACTGCTCAGTGCCAGTGAGTTGATGACAGTGGCGCACATGCCCATCTGGTCACCCTTCACGCGGTCGAAGCCCTTGCCGGCTCCGGTCAGGCCGCGGAAGATGTTGCCGCCTCCGATGACGATACCTATCTGCACGCCCATTCCGGCGATTTCCTTGATCTGTGCAGCGTACTGGTTCAGACGCTCCACATTGATACCTTGCTTCTGCTCACCAGCCAGACTCTCGCCGCTGAGCTTTAGAAGAATACGATTGAATTTCATGAATGTTATGTAGTTGATGGTTCTGATTCTCTGGTTTTACTAGTCGTTTCAGTTTTTCTAGCGTTTCTAGTCTTACTAGCCGTTCTAGTTATTCTAGTTATTCTAGCTTTACTAGCCTTACTAGCCTTACTAGTCTTTCTAGCTGCTTTAGTCGTTAATTGGTCGTTATGGTTGCATTCACCGTTCCTCCCGTCTTGCTGTAGGTTCCTCCCACCTTGATGCCCCGGCTCTTGCTTCCCGTATTGGACACATTGGTGGTGCCACCCGTCACGGTGAGGTTACCGTCCACCTTGATGCCCATGCATCGGTGCGGGTCATCGCTGCATTCGTCCAGCGTGCAGCGTGCGCCCGTAGCCTTGATGTCTATGAGCGTGGTGCTCCCTGCGGCCTCCCCGATGGTCATGTCGCCATCCGTCTGGATGCCACGGCTGCCGTTGCCCTGTGCCGTAAGCGTCAGGGTACCTCCGCTGATGGTGATGGTCGATTCACACTTCATGGCCTTGCAGTCCTGGTTGACCACCGTACCGTTGATGGTTCCCCCCTTGATGATGATCTGGCCATTCAGTTCTTTTGTGGGGTCTGGGGTGAGGTCGTCGTCCAGGAGGATAGCTTCAGCCTGGATGCCATCGGATGCCGTATTTGCGTCGAAGGTCAGTGTTCCCCCGTTCATCTGGAAGTACTGTCCGGCATGAACGGCATCGTTGGCAGCCTTCAGGATGGTTATCTGGCCAGTTGTCTTCTTCAGTTGTAGGTACTCTTTGGTGCCGATGGCATGGTTCGTGTTGCCCGTCACCTGTAGGTTGCCGGCCCCCTCTATCTCCAGATGGCCACGGCAGTAGAGACAAGCCTTGTGCTGTCCCCCTGCGACATCCACCAGCGTACTCGTGGTACCCTCCTTGAGTTCCAATCCAATGCGCTTGCCGCACTGTATGTTGAGAGGAGCCCCCGTGGTGCTGGTGAGGGTGAGCCCATCAAGAATGAAAGTAGCCTTATACTCACCGATGTAGGTCAGACTGCCGTTCGTGCTGCTTCCCGAGAGGATGAATTCACACTCGTTGCTCACGTTACGGTTCGTGAGGGTCACGTCAGCCCCGTTTACCTCAGCCGTCACATCCATGGCCACAGAAGGTGGGATGCTCACCGAGGCCGTGTTTCCCTTGTAGGTTACGGTAACCTGAGGAACGAAGATGAGGCTGTCGATGGTGGAAAGTGCATAACTCTGACCTGCTATGGTAAGAGACGAACCATTGAAAGTCATGTCCCCAGCTTCGGCAAGTGATACCTTGGTATCCTCTCCAGCCTGCCAGATGCGCATCTTGGTTTGGGCTTGCAGCGAGAGGGAGGTCAGTAACATTATAATATATAAGGTATGTCTTTTCATCGTTTGCTGTATTTAATGGTTTGCTTACCGAGGTTGATGATGTAGATACCTGTGGGAAGATGTTCCAGGCTGATGCGGGTTTCCCCCTTGATGTGGGCCATGTGCAGCAGGGTACCTGCAGCGGTGTAGAGGTGCAGCAGTCCCTTGCCGTTGGCATGGAGTGTACTGCCCGTGACGCGCAGTGCGCTGTCCTGCATGGGCAGTGCCTCGATGGCTGTCGGTGTGGCGCTGAAGAACATCTTCTGCATTTCGGGCAGGGGGAACTCCACCACACCTTCGCTGGTGGTTACCACAACCTTCTGCCCGGCTGTATCAAAAACTATCTTCTGGAGAGTAGCCAGTTCAAGGCTCTGTTCTGCCGAAGAAGTGGCTAACGTGAGGTATCGGTACGTGTCTTGTGCCATGGCTACCGCTGTGGCGCAGGCGGCCAGAAGGGCCAGGATAAACTTTCTCATAACGTATGTTTCTTTTAGGGGGTTAGAATTCGTAACTGTAGCCGGCGCAGAGAGCATGCATATGCGTGTAGGGGTGCGCCATGCGGTCGAGCGTCATGACGTAGGAGAGTGAGAGGTCGTTGCGCTTGTTGATCTTGTAGCGAGTTCCGACACTGGTGCGCAGTTTGTCGAAGTTCATGTGGGCACCTGCAGCCACGTTGTTGTGGAACTCCACGGAGACGAAGGGTGCCCAGTCCAGATGCTTTTTGTCAACCTGCAGCTTGATGCGGCTGCGCAGCACCTGACGGCTCTCGCAATCCTTGTACTTGATGTCGGCTTCCTCCATGTCATAGACGTACTCTCCCGTGTTGCTGTCCATACCCTCACATTCATAGCGTTCGATGTGCTGGGCAGCCCGGTGGGTGAACTGGTAGCGGACGCGTCCGGAGATGCGGAACCACCTCCACAGTTTTACGGAACTCGTGGCATCGGCAAAGAAACGGTGGCGATGTGACCAGTATTTCGGGGTGAGCCATTTCTTGCCGGCTTTCTCTGGGTGGTAGTCCTCCAGGAAGTTGTAGCCTGCAGAGAACTTCAGGTATTTGTGGGCCTTGTAGCCCAGGAAGGCACCTGCGGACAGACGGTCGAGGGTGGTGCTGTTGTCCAGGGTACGGAGTTCTGCCTCAACCCCTACGCTGAGGTTGTGCGGAAGAGCCTTCTCCGCACTCAGCTCGAGCCAAGTGCCGAAATCATCCCCGTCATCTGCCCAGAGAGTCAGGGGGAGAGTCATCAACAAGAGAAAAAAACAGGTTTTCTTCATAAGGAATGGGTATCTGGTTCAACAGGTTATTTTACCCGGGGCAGACGTGTCATGCTCTCCATGCTGCTTCCCTGGTCCATGGGCTCATCGTAGAAGATACGGATGAGGACGCTGTCCTTGAGATAGTCGATGGTGCCCACCTCGATGGACAGAATCTTCAGACCGGTACGCTTCTCCAGGTCTGCGATGAGTTCCTTACGCTTCTCAGGTGCCACGAGATTGACATTGTCGTACTTGATGTACTTGGAGCAGGAGTCGCTGATGATCTTGCTGGACTCGAACATCCATGCCAGGAAGATGAAGAAGAGGTTGGCCAGGGTGAGCGAGAGGATGTTTTCCCAGTGCATCTTGACCACCATGGCATTTACCACGCTGGTAGAGACGAGCATGAAGAGATAGGTCATCTCACGGATGGGGACGGCCTCCGTACGGTAGCGGATGATGCCGAAGATGGCGAAGAGCCCCAGGGCAGCTCCCGTCTTCATCTTGGAACCCTCCATCAGGCTTACCAGCAGGAAGATGCTCATGGCCATGATGATGAAGATGAAGAGGTAGTCGCGGCGCTTGCTCTTGGGGTAGTAAAAGAAGCGGGCAATGATGCCTACCATCACAAAGTTGATGACCAGTCGGATCAGCAGGGAATAGAAGTCATCCATGTGGCCCCATTCCAGTCCGAGGAATGTGCCGGAAGAAATCGGGTCAAGGGCCGTTTCAAGAATTTCGTCCATATTGTCAGTTAGTTTTTAGGTTTTTAATCAAGTTGAAGAGTCGGAAGACAGGCTGGCGGGGCAGGGTAGGGAGCTCAGGAATTGATGGGACTGCCTACCAGTTTGTTAATCCACACCAGTTTCGGCTTGAACAGGTTTTTCTTGAGTGAAGGATTGGTGATGACACTCCCTATGCAGTACTTGCTGAAACCGCTGGGCTTGATGCGCAACTGGCGAAGCATGTCGAGCACCGGGCTGAAGACGTTGCCGTCGCGCTTAAGTTCGATGATGACGAGGTCGCCGGTCTCAGCCTCTTGGTCCGTATCATAGTTGTGGAAGCGTACATCGAAATCGATGGTGAGCCGTTCCGTCTTGCCATAGTTGACGAGGGTGATGCGGTGGAAATTGTTCTGCACCGTCTCGTGGATGTCCTCTACGGGACGGTGGACAAGGCTGAGGAGGAAATCGTTCATCTCGGCTATCTGTCCCTGTCCGGGTATCTCGACACGTTTCTTCTTCGTCCGTCCGTGGTTGTTCTTGGTTTTTACCTCCAGGAAGGTGATGCCGCTGTCCATATAGGTGCGTACGCGGACTTTCTGACGGGGACTGCGGCCGTTGTGGTGCTCCATGTAGTAGTGGA